>NZ_JAAAYH010000364.1:0-9150 GCF_018035285.1 Streptomyces sp. MK37H
TGGACCTGCGCGGCGAGTCGGCCCCGTACGGCCAGATTGGCGTAGGAGAGGCCGGGGTTGGCGTGCGCGAGGTGCTCGGCGAGGCGGTCGGCGAACCCGCGCAGACCTGTGGTGTCGTCGCCGTCGCCCTGGCCCTCGGTCTGGCTGTCGCCCAGCGCGACGTAGCGGCTGTACGCCGCGTCAGTGTCGGGCACGGCTGTGCCGCCTCTCTCGTAGAACGGTGATCGTGCGCTCGCACCAGTCGCGGTTGCCCTGTTCGAGGGCCAGTCCGCGCAGACATGTCAGGTACGGGCCGATGCGGTGGCCGTGGCGCAGGAACTCCTCCTCCGTGCGGTCACCCCGCATCTTGCGCAGCAGCTTGCCGAAGAGCTGGATCTTGGCTTCGGCAAAGGTGGCACGCTCGGTGAGTTGGGCGATCAGGGTCTCCTTGTCGACATGGTCGGCGGCCTGGACCTTGACGAGCAGGTCGTCGCGGATGAAGGACGGCTTGGCGAACGCGGCCGTGAATTCCTCCAGCTCCGCCAGCCCGGCATCGGTCACATGGAACAGGCGCTTGGTGGGGCGGGTCTCCTGGACCACCGACCGGCCCGCGATGAGCCCGTCCTTCTCCAGGCGGGTCAGCTCGGCGTAGAGCTGCTGTGGCTGGGCGTGCCAGAAGTTGGCCACGCCGATGTCGAACGCCTTGGTCAGCTGGTATCCGCTGAGCTCCCCCTCGAGCAGCGCCGCCAGTACGGCGTGCCGTAGAGCCATCGGATCGCCTCCTTCGTGTCTCCGTGCCTCTGCATGCCTCTGTCGCTGGACACACGGCCATGATAGTCATGAAAATGACTACTCACATTCATGATTATGAAAGAAGGCGGGTGTGCGATGACCACTGCCGACCGTTTCCGTACCGCCATCGACAACCGGGACCTCGCGGCCCTGGACGACCTGTTCACCGAGGACGTCCGCTTCTACAGCCCCGTCAAGTTCACCCCCTTCGAGGGCAAGCCGATGGTGCTGGGCCTCTTCGGGGTCCTGCTGCGCACGTTCCAGGACTTCCGCTACATCGGCGACCACACCGGGACCGCGCAGACCAGCACCGACGGCACGTCCTCCCAGTCAGCGGTGCTGCTCTTTCGCACCAGGGTCGGCGACAAGGAGATCCACGGCATCGACCTGCTGCACTTCGCCGACGACGGCCGCATCAAGGAGTTCACCGTCATGGTCCGCCCGAAGTCCGCCGTCCACGCCCTCGGCGAAGCGGTCCTCGCGGGCCTGGTCGAGGACGGTCTCGCACCGGCACCGGCACCGGCACCGGCACCGGCGCCCTCCGGTCAGTAGCGAGGCCGAGTAGCCGGCCGAAGCAGCGCACTCCGCGGACGCTCCGCGGACGCGGAGCCGGGCGTCCTCGCGCCCACAAGGGCACCGAGATCCGCCGCTGGGCGGTGAAGCACAAGGTCGAGTTGTGCTTCACCCCGGCCTACGCCTCGTGGGCGAACCCAAACGCGGCTCCTGGGCTTCCGGACGGCTCACACCTTGCCGCCGAAGAAGACCTGCACCTCCCGGATGAGTCCGTCCCGCACGGTGATCGCCTCGACATTGCGGTGCCGGTCGCCCGTCGTGAGCTCGTACTCGTAGCAGACGAAGACGAGTTCCTGGTCTGCGGGCGTGACGTGCAGCAACCGCTGCTCCCTGAATCGGCTGGCGGTGGGAAAGCACTTCTCGAAGAACGTTGCCTTGTCGATATGATCGTCCTGGGGGCTGGTGAACGTGAAGTCGTCGGCGTAAAGGGGAAGGGCCGCCTCGCGGTCCTGTGACCGGTAATAACGGAACGCCGCCTCAACGACGCTTGTCGGGTCTTCGTTCATTCGACCTCCAAGATCGGGCGGTTGGCTCTACTCCGCCAGGGTAAGAGCGCGCGCTGAATTCACCAGCGGACGAGGCCGCGGGAAAGGGCCGGTCGACGTTTGCGGTCACACTGGGTGGAAGCGGAGTATCGCCGGCGTCATCGAAAGCGCGGGCTACCTACGGGGACGTCTGGTTCGGAGTGAGCAGGCCGTCTTCCCTCGGACGCAGACCCGCAGTCATGGCCGCGAGCGTAGCCGTGCGCTGCGGGGGTGCTCATGTTCCCGGCCGACCGGTTCTCAGTCTTTCAAGATGCCGGCGGAGCGTGCGGAGTCGAGCCACAGCGGGAATTCATGGAGTAGCTGATCGTAGAGGGCGGTGTCGGAAAGGGTCTTCGGTGTCGGCCCGGCGGCGAAGAAGCCGGCGTTGTCGACGACGCGGCGGTTCGGCACCGGCAGGTCGTCGAGTCTTCGCAGGAAGCGGAATTCGTCGTCGCCGAATCCGATGAACTGCCAGAAGATGGGCAGCCTTGCGGCCGTGCACAGCACGTGCTCTGCCGCCGCCTTGGACGTGGGGGAGCCGTCGGTCTGGAAGACGACGAATGCCGGGTCGTTGGCTCCGGATGCTTGGTAGTGGTCGATGACGGCCTGCATGGCGACGTGGTAGTTGGTGCGGCCCATGTGGCCCATCGAGTCGTGCAGGGGGTTGATCCGGTCCTGGTAGGCGTCGAGGCGGATCTCGGCGGTTCCGTCGATGTCCGTGGAGAAGAAGACGACCGGCACGACCCCGTCGTCATCGAGGTTCGCCGCGAGGGCGAGTGTCTGCTCCGCCAAGTGCTGTACGGATCCGTTCCGGTAGTACCGGCGCATGCTTCCGGAGCGGTCCAGGACCAGGTACACCGCGGCCCGTTGCCCACTGGCATCGTGCTTGGCCAGGGAGACCGCGGCGGTCTTGTAGAGGCTGACCAGCCCTGGAGCCTGGGCGGCGACCTTTTCCAGACTGATCGCGGGAGCTGACGCCGTGGGACGCTTGCGGTAGTCGATTTTCGGACGCTTGTTGTAATCGATAGCCATAGCCGGTGATTGTCCTCCAACTGATGAAATACATCCTTGCCCTTGGCGAACGCCTCTCAGGGGCGTACCTCGACGGTGATGAAGGGCGGTCGCGAGCCTCCCGTACTGGGTACGCTCGATGCGGGCTGATCAACGCTCAGCTAGATCGCGACACTGGGGGTGCCCCCCTTGGCCAGGTCCGTCGCACCCAACGCCCTCCCAGAGCGACTCCTCGCCCTGCCCTTGGGAAGCCCACGAACGTCCCGCTGGCCTCCGCGGGCATGTATACCCGGCCGTACTGGCGGCGCCGCCTTCGCCTCGCTGCAAGCCGCCGAGAATCGCAGCCGTGTCGACCCTCGTGCTCTGAACGACCTCATCTATGAAGCCTTCGCCCCGCTCATCCATGGGTTGTGACACAGCAGGGGGGACCCATGACCGGCACCACCTTCGAAACCGAGATGCAGCAAGGCAGGGGCGTGCTCACGGCACGGGACTTCCGGTCCGCCTACCGCCACTTCGGGCGAGCGCACAACATCGGCCACGACGTATTTGCCCACCATCTGGCCGCCCACCGGGGCCTGTTGTCCACCGCCTGGAGACAGCGTCGGCTCGACCGGGTCGCCACGCAGTGCTTCCTCCTGGCCATCCATGGCAGCCCTGTTCGACCGCAACCCACCACGGAAGACCACCGCGGCCGACGGGTAGGTGGATTACTCATTCGGGACGGCGGGAGTCCGCCTCCCGCGTGGCGAGGCGCCGGCGCCCCGGCGAGAGTGTGTCGAGGGTGCGGGGCGACCCGCGCAGGCGGTCGGCCAGGGCATCCGTCATCGTGAGGAGGCAGCGGGGCTCCACCGAGCGGGCGGAGAAGTATGCCGCGGCGAAGGCGAGCTGCCCCGGTGAATACGCGCTCGTCGTCGACGAACACGGCCGCCGCCAGGGAATCCGGCAACCGGCCCAGAAAGTCGGTGCCCTCCTCGTGTTCCCTGTCCGAGCTGTCCGAGCTGTCCGAGCTGTCCGAGCGGGTCCGGAAGCCGGGGAACACGTCACGAAGCACATAGGCCAAGTGCGCCAGCAGCTCGGGTCGTCGCCTGACGAGTGCCGCGTACTCCTCCACGGCACCGGCCTGGACCGAGGACTCCCCGCACAGCACCGGCGGTCAGCGGTGAAGCAGCGCTTCCGCCGCGCCGCGGGCGTCTGCCGCGTACAGGTCCGCGTCCAGCGCGTACGCCCATGTGCCCTCGAGGCCGAACCCCAGGCCGCCCGTCATGACGGGGACACCGGCGCATCGGCAGGTCTCGATCTGCCGGTGTGCGAGCGCAAGATCCCCAGCCGGACCACCCCGGTAGCTGTCCAGGCGAAAAGGGGTGGTCCGGTATCGCTTCTTTGGTTGTTGCGCGTGACTTTGCCGAGCGGCCTCAGTACTTCTGTCGGCCACCCGGGTAACGGACCGGCTGTCGACACTCCGGCGCGTCCTCGGGCGCGGGCTCGCCGCCGAGCGCGTAACACAAGGCGGCGTGCAGCTGCTCCGCTTCCACCATCGTCAGCACCAGCGACGCCAGGGACGCGCGACCGGGACGGAGAACGTGAAGCGGCAGTTCGAACAGACCGTCTTTCCCCGGACCCAGACCACGCCCCGGTGCGGGGCCGACCTGCCAGCCATCTGACGGCCGACTCATCCGTCCCCCTCGTTCGCTTGAGTCGGTCCGTCGGTCTCGCACTCGTCGTCGGACACCGGCAGACGCTCGCCGCGACTCTCCGCGATCCGGAGCGCGTCTTGTAGTGCCTCGATGAGGCGGTCTGAGAGGTAGCGGAGTTCTCGGGCGTCCGCCTTCTGGTCGCGGAGCAGTAAGCGGGCGTGACCGATGAGTTCAGCGCCCATTTGAAGCTGAACGGCTTCCATCTCGTCGGCCAGGCGCGACAGATACCCCGCGCCGTCCGTATCTGACACCAGGTAGCACGGCTTCCCCGCAGGGCCGGGCCACGGCAGCAATCGCGGTTGCGTACTCACCTGACCACCACCATCCCGTGCGGCGCGCACAGCAGCTCCACCCGAGGCACGTTCTTCCGACGCTCATGTGCGTCCAGATACGGCCGGACAAGCTTCACGTCCTCACCGCACGGCACAGGCTTACGCGGCACGTGGTACACACGAGGCAGCCGCAACGTCGGGGTATCGGCGCAGTTCACTGGCTGATTTGCCTTGACTGTGCGATGACGTCCTTGGCCGGGCTGTAGCAGTCTCATCAACGGTTCGAAGATCCTGCCGATACAGTGCCGCATGTCGACCTGCTTCCTCAGGTTGGCCACGCCCCGGGGCGCACGCCCGCGTCGCCGGGGTCCTGTGGTGGGTGTAAACCGGCTGAGTATTCATGCTGGTGACATGCGAAGCCCCCAACTTTCACAGTTGAGTGAAAGCCGGGGGCTACTGCGGTGAAAGTGTCAGAGGCCCACCCAAGCGGCCAGGTGATCCAGGCTGTCGGGGGTGCGACGGGACAAGTGGATCAGGCCCCTGATGGTCTCGCGTGCGCCTGAGTGGTACCGCGTCTGCTGCGGTGCCAGTTTCCGCGCGGTCACGATGGACTTCAAGGCCGCTTCGGAGCGCCCCGCTTCCATCTCGGCGCGTGCTCGGTCCACGTAGAAGTGTGCGGCGCGGGAGACAGCCCAGTCCTTCGGTATCCGCACCTTCGCGGCCTCTTGCAGAGCTTCGCCGTAGTGCCGCATCTCGACATGAGCCGACACCGCGTGCACGGTGACATTCGTGGGGCCGAAGGACAGCCAGTGCACGTCCGTAGCTTCGCCTGTCCGGTCCGCGTAAGACCGCGCCTCTGTGAGGTGGTTCTTTACCGCGTCTTCGTCGTGGGCGCGGGCAGCGATGATGCTTGCCCCGAGGTGAAGCTGTCCGGCGACGGCATGCCGTTCTCGCGTCTGCTGGGATTGCTCCAACAGCCCCTGTCCGGACGCTACGAGCCGCTGACCAATGGTGTACTCGCCCTCTCGGAAGTAGACGAGGGCACGCATGTACTGACGCACCGCTGACAACAATGGATCGGAGGCCCGCGACGCGGACCAGTCCATACGGTCCAGCGCCACCGTGGACAAGTCGTAATAGCCCAGCTTCACGGCCAGGTCATGCGCGGTGCGGTAGGTACTCGACAGGGCAGCCCACAGCTCGGACGACGGCGTCCGATACGCGGCTGTGGTGATCTCCGCCATCGTGCCTGGGAGGTCAAGAGCAGCGTCATGGAGCTTCGTGGCTCGTACCTGCTGACACAGTGCCTGCGCAGCGGTGACGAGCTGAGGAGTGGGACGCGGTGTGATCGCCGGATCGGCCCCCAGGTCGTAGAGGTCGAGGGCTTCACGGATCGGGCGGACCAGAGCGGCCAACCGGTCCTGCTGTAGCTCGGTCACGTAGGGCTGGCCGGTCAGCGCCGTGACATCGATGCACAGCGCTTTCGCCACAGCGGCCACCAGGTCGGGGCTGGCTGGCTTGTGCCCGGATTCAACCTGGGTGAGCAGGCTGTACGAGTAGGGCACTTTCTGAGCCAGCCCTCGCTGAGTCAACCCAGCCCGTTTCCGGTGATGTGCGATCCGAGCGCCCGTGTGCTCGTCGTCGGGGAGCGGCATGCATGCCTCCCTTTCGTGACTCACTCAACGGAAAACGCTACCCGCCCGGCCACGGCAGAAGACGTTGAACGGCGATCTCAACCCTGAGCGGGCAGGGATTGCGGCTGGAGGGTGCCGCACGGTGGACTGCCCGCATGACCGCGAACCGTGTCCTCTACCTGTTCGGAAGCGCCGCCCCGCCGGTGCTGAACATCGCTGGCGTGATCGAACGTGCGCAGGCGGCCGGCTGGGATGTCTGCCTCGGATTGACCCCCACGGCCGCTCGCTGGCTTGACGACGAGCTGCCAGCGTTGGAAGAGCTGACCGGGCACCCTGTGCGCGGCCAGTACAAGCTGCCCTGGGAGCCGGACGTCTGGCCTCCCGCGGATGTCGCCGTGCTGGCACCCGCCACCTTCAACACGATCAACCAGTGGGCCCTGGGGATCACCGAGAAGTTCATCGTCGGATTCGTGGCCGAGGCCATCGGCAAGGGCATCCCCACCGTGACCCTTCCGTGCGTCAACGCCGCCTACGTCCAGCACACCCAGTTCGACGCCAGCGTTGCCACGCTCCGGGCGATGGGGGTGCGCGTGCTGTACGGGGAAGGCGGATTCGTACCCAACAAACCGGGCCAGGGCCGACCGGAGAACTACCCGTGGCACCTGGCCCTTGAAGCGGCCGCGTCAGCCGTCAGCGGGCGCGATCCCGGTGGGGCAGGAGCCGCCCTCGGACGGGTCACTTAGCTTGACGCCTGTGCCGCCGAGCCTGCGCTGCCATGTGACCCCGGCGCCCGTCTAGAGCTCTTGGAACGGTGGCATGATGCGGACGATCACGATCAGCTGGTCTCGTGGTGCCACCAGGAAGAAGAAATAGCCACGCGAGCGGGGATGTCGCCTGCCACGTGAGCGTGATCGGGGTCGTACTCCCAGCGCCAGCCGACGCTCATCGAGGTGGGAGTCCGAGCGCGGCATGTGCTTCGTCCAGGATCTTGCCGATTGCGGACGCGGCGCGTCGGGCCTGCGTCGCGTCGCCTGTCTCGGCAGCGTCCTCCCAGTGACGGAACTCTTTCGCGATATTCGGCTGCCGCTGAATGTGGACGTAGACGGCCCACTGGGCGATGAACCGCTGGATAGGGGCCAGGTCGAAAGCGTGCCGGGACTGGTCGGCGGCCTGATCCAGCTCCCGCGTGAAGGCGGGAAGGGCGGCGGGGGCGATCTGCGCGACGGCCTGGCGAAGGGCCGTGACAGTGGCAGGCGGCTGAGGGATGAGTGGCTGCCCAGTGGCGGAGGTGGTCATTGCTGCTTCCATGGGCGAGATTCTGATCCCTGGGAGCAGCGTATCGAGTGCGAGCCCGAACGAGTGAGGGCGCGCCCCCTCGGCCTCTGGCGGGGGGTGTCCGAGCCGCTCGGCGAAGTGGCGCTCCGGCCATGTGGTGAGCGGGGCGTCGGCCTCGGAGCAGACCTCCAGGCGCGACGGACTACGGCGTTCAGGGCCCGGATGATCATCCGGGCGGCCGTCGCGGGCTTGGTCGCGTCGGCCGCCAGTGACCTTTAGCCGTCCGCCGGGGCCACGCCGATCGGGCAGGAGACGCCCGTGCCACCGATGCCGCAGTAGCCGTTAACGTTGCGGTCAAGGTACTGCTGGTGGTAGGGCTCGGCCGGGTAGAAGGGGCCCGCGGGGAGGATTTCGGTGGTGATCTCGCCGTAGCCGGAGCCCGTCAGGACGGACTGGTAGGCGGTGCGGGAGGACTCGGCCTCGGACTGCTGCTCGGGGGAGTGGGCGTAGATCGCCGAGCGGTACTGGGTGCCGACGTCGTTGCCCTGGCGGAAGCCCTGGGTGGGGTCGTGGGACTCCCAGAAGACCTTCAGGAGGGCGGCGTAGGAGGTGATCGTCGGGTCGAAGACGACACGGACGGCCTCGGTGTGGCCGGTGAGGCCGCTGCAGACCTCCTCGTACGTGGGGTTCTCGGTGTGGCCGCCCTGGTAGCCGACGAGCGTGGTCCACACGCCCGGGGCCTGCCAGAACTTCCGCTCCGCGCCCCAGAAGCAGCCCAGGCCGAAGTCGGCGACGACCAGGCCCTCCGGGTACGGGCCGGTCAGCGGGTTGCCGAGGACCGTGTGGCGGTCGGGGACGCGGAAACCCGGTTCGGGACGACCCTTCAGCGCCTCCTCGGCGGTGGGGAGGTGGTTCCTGTGGCGGCTGAACAGCATCTTCGGGCTCCTCGCGGGACGGGTACGGCGGCTGCCACGTTCTTTGTCGTAGTCGTACGTTCGTCGTAGTCGTACGTTCTTCGTCGTATACGAGTGCGCGGCGCGCCTTTACTTCAACGGGTACGCGGCTACGGGAATTCCGGGCCGCCCGCGGCCCCCTCACCGCGGCAGCGTCGCCGGGGTGCCGCCGCCGCCCTCCCAGCCCGCCACCGCCAGCGCCCGGTAGACCGTGTACTCGGCCGCCGGGTCCGCCCCGTACGACCACGGGACCGCGCCCACGTGGCCGTCCACATGGCGCAGCTGCTCCAGGGCCTCCGCGTAGCGCTCCGCGCGGACCAGGAAGAAGACCAGCAGGTGGCGGACGTGCGGCAGCACCGGGTGGTCGGCGGGGGCCTGGCGGACGGCGTAGAGGGCGCCCTCCATCGCCTTGGTGATCACCTCACTGCGGTAGAGGGTGC
>NZ_JAAAYH010000365.1:0-9140 GCF_018035285.1 Streptomyces sp. MK37H
ACCACGGCCGCCGGGACCAGCAACGGCCTGCCGTACACCTACGTGGCACCGGCCCCGCCCGCCGCCGTCGCCATCACCCCGACCGTGGGCCGGACCACCGGCGGCACCGTGTACCTGATCACGGGCACCAATCTGACCGGGGTCACCAGCGTCACCTTCGGCGGAAGCCCCTCGACCATCCTGGCCATCAACCCCGCCGGGACCAGCCTGATCGGCATCACCCCGGCAGGCCCGGCCGCGGGCGGCAACGTCATCGTGACCCTCACCGGACCCGGCGGCAGCACCAACGTGCCCGGTGGCTTCACCTACTTCGTCGCGCCGCCCGCACCGGTGCCCGTCGCCATCACTCCGGCCACCGGACCCGCCACCGGCGGAACCGCGTTCACCATCACCGGCACCAACCTCGGTGGTGTGCTGGCCGTGCTGTTCAACGGCGTCCCCGCCACCGGCGTGACCGCCACCCCCACGACGGTGGCCGGCATCACCCCGCCCGGGGCGGTCGGCAACGCGACCGTCACCCTGGTGACGGCCTTCGGCACCGCCACCGTCCCCGGCGGCTTCACGTACGTCTGACCGCGCACATCCGGCCGATACGTCTGACCGCGCATGTCCGGCCGAACCGCGCCGGTCACCGGGCCCCTTCCACCAGGGCCCGGTGACCGGCGACGACGTCCGTTCGAGCCGCTGGGCGGCCGGTCACCTTCGGCCGGTCACCTTCGGCCGGTCACCTTTGGCCGGTCACCTTTGCTCGTTCCCGGCCGTCAAGGACGGCATGGATGTCTACGAAGCGGTCATGAGCCGACGGGCGGTGCGCGGGTTCACGGATGAGCCGGTTCCGAGGGAGGTGCTGGAGCGGGTGCTCTCCGCCGCGGCCCGCTCACCCTCCGGCGGGAACCTCCAGCCGTGGCGGACCTATGTGCTCTCCGGCCCACCGCTGGCCGAGCTCAAGAAGCGCACCGCCGAGCGGGTGGCCGCGGAGGATCGCGGGGACGAGCGGGAGTACCCGATGTACCCGCCCGAGCTGAGCGGCCCGTACCGCGAGCGCCGCGCCGAGGCCGCCGAGCGGCGGTACGCCGCGCTCGGCATCCCACGGGACGATCAGCGGGCCCGCCACGGGGCCGTCGCCGCCAACTGGGACTGCTTCGGCGCGCCCGCCGCTCTGTTCTGCTACCTCGACCGCCGTATGGGACCGGCCCAGTGGGCCGACGCCGGGATGTATCTCCAGACCGTGATGGTGCTGCTCCGCGCCGAGGGGCTGCACAGCTGCACCCAGATGGCGTGGTCGGTGTACCGCCGGACCGTTGCGGAGGTCGTGTCGCCCCCGGAGGGGCTGATCCTCTTCTGCGGCATGTCGATCGGCCACGAGGACGCCGACGTGCCGTACGCCCGCTCGGAGCGGGCGCCGCTCGCCGAGACGGTCACCTTCCTCGACGGCCGGGCCACGGAGGCGGAGCCGGGGGAGTAGCCCACGGCTCCGCCCTCGCGTCAGGCGTGCGCGTCCGGACCGCCGCCGATTCCCGGCACGCTGCACTTCGGGACCTTCCGCACCAGCCGGAACGACACCGAGTTGGTCGTGTGGTCCTTGCCGAACTCCGCCACGATGAGCAGCGTCGCGCCCTTGATCCGCTTGCCATTCGCCAGGACGGTGTCATCCGGGATCATGTCCGGGTGGATGAGGGCCCTCCCGGGCGCGGACGGGAACGTCAGCGCGTAGCCCGCCGTGGCCCAGGGGGCATGGGGCGGTGCGCCCGTGGGGCAGTTCTCGTCCCCTTGCAGGACGGCCGCCCGCACGCCCATCTCCTTCAGCTGCTTCTGCAGACCGGGCAGCCCCTCGGCGCGGTCCAGCTGGAGGATCAGCGAGCCGTCGTCCTGCTTGGTCACGGCGTACGCGGGCGAGGCGCCCGAGCCGCTCAGCGTCGGCACGACCACCGCGGCGGCGGCGGCCGTCGCCACCGCCGCGACCGCGAACCGGACGCGGAGGCGGCGGGCCGGGGCCCGGGTGGCCCGAGCGGGGGCCGGGTCCGTGGCCATGGCCGACAGCTCCGAGGCCAGACGTCGCTTGAATCCGGTGGGCGTGCTCATGAGACAACCTCCAAGGCGCGTTCTGTGCGATCGGTTCGTTCGGCGCGTTCGTCGCGGTCGGCGCGGGCCGGGTGTGCGGCGCGCAGCGCCCGCTTGGCGCGGTGCAGTCGGACCCGCACCGTCGCCTGGTTGAGCCCGAGGGCCTGGGCGGCCTCGCGCGGGGTGAGGCCGTCGACGGCCACCAGATCGAGGACCTCGCGCAGTGGCTCGCTCAGCGCGCTGTGCCGCTCGGCCAGCGCCCGCGCCGCCCGTTCCGCGTCGATCCGCTCCTCCAGCGCGGCGATGTCCTCCTCGTCCAGCAGCCGGTGCCCGTTCAGCCGGGCCACCGCGTGCCGCTCGCGGACGTTGCCCCGGTAGTGGGAGGACAGGACGTTGCGGGCGATGCCGTACAACCAGGCGGCGGGTGATCCGCGCCCGGGGTCGTACCGGCCGGCGGCCTCCAGCGCCGCGACGAAGATGTCGGCGGTGAGGTCGGCGGCCACCTGCGGGCAGGTCGTGCGCCGGGTCACGAAGCCGAGGACGGCGTCGAAGTTCTCCTCGTAGAACGCCGCGAACCCCGCGGCGTCCGGCCGCGGCGGCGCGCCGCGGCTCATGGGTCGTTCGGGTATGAGGGGCACCCGTTCCTCCAAGGTGTCGGTGATCCCTTCACCCGGTACTTGGCCGCACGGCCCCGGGCCGTTTCATCCAGACAGCGGCCCAGGCCGGGGCCCGCGAAGCGCGGGCCCCGGCCTGGGCCATCAGGGCGGTGGAAACCGCCTAGCTGTCCTCGGTGGTCCTGCGCCGCCGCATCCACCACACCAGCGTTCCGCCCGCTGCCGCGAGGGCCGCGGCGATGCCTGCGATCAGGCCCACGGGGACGTTGGAACCGGTGTCGGCGAGGTCCCCGTCCGGGTCCTTGGTCGCGGGCGGCTGACCGGCGTCCCCGCCGCCCGGGGCGGTCGGCAACGCGACCGTCACCCTGGTGACGGCCTTCGGCACCGTCACCGTCCCCGGTGGCTTCACCTACGTCTGACGCGCACACCGCGTCGGCCACCGAGCTGCCTTCCTTATGGCTCGGTGGCCGACGCCTCCCCGTGCGTCGCCTGGCATCGGCGCGGGCTCGCCGGGAAGCGCCACAGCGCGGAGCGGGGCCGTTCCCGCTGGGCGGACGCGGTCGCGGGCTCGGGTGCCGGGGTGGGCGCAGCCGCCCGGCGGCCGAGGGCACCGGGACCGGGGCCTGTCACGTCCGGGGGCACCCGGACCGGGGCCTGTCGCGTCCGCATCCGGTACCGGACCGGGCGCTACCGGCCGGTCGGGGGGCTCATGCACCGTCCGGTCCCGCAACCGTCTGTTCACGAGCAGCGCATTCCAGAGAAATATGTATGCGGAAGGTTTCTTTCCGACTCGTCCGCCCCGGCTCTTCCGTCCCGACGGCGGCACCGCACCACCCGTCGAGGAGAAGATCCACCCATGCGCACGCTCACCCGCCGTTCCACCGTGCTGCTCACCCTCCTGACCGTCGCCGGTGGTATGACCGCCCCGGTCGCCGGCGCGGAACAGGAGAGGAAGCCGCTTCCCAAGGTTGCCGTCATCGGCACCGGCGGCACCATCTCCGGGGTCAGCAAGAGCCGGGTGTCCTACCAGGACTACGAATCGGGGAAGCTGCCGGTCTCCAAGCTGGTGAACGACCTCCGGCCGGAGGTGGACGCGATCGCCGACGTCTCCACCGAGCAGTTCGGCAACAAGGGGTCCGGCAGCTACTCGATCGCCGACTACCGCAAGCTGACGGCCTCGGTCGACCAGGCTCTGAAGAAGAGCGACGCGGTCGTGGTCACCACCGGCACGGACACCATGGAGGAGTTCGCGTACTGGCTGGACCTGACGGTCCGCAGCGACAAGCCCGTGATCCTCACCGGCTCGATGCGCCCCTGGACGGTGATCGGAACGGACGCCCCCGCGAATCTCTACAACGCCATCCACCTTGCCGCCAGCCGGAAGACGACCTGCTATGGCACCGTGCTGATGCTCAACGACCAGATCCAGGCCGCCCGCGAGGCGCGCAAGACCAACGCCCTGCGGATGGACACCTTCACCAGCGGGGACAGCGGCGAGCTGGGCGTCATCGACCAGGACAACATCCGGCTGAACCGCGCGCCCGCCCGTGTCCAGAAGTGCGGTACGAAGGCCTGGAAGACGCCGTTCGACCTCGACACGATCGCCAAGAAGGCGTTGCCGAAGGTCGAGATCGCCTACAGCTACCAGGACGCCGGGCCCGAGGCCATCAAGGCGTTCGCCGACTCCGGGGCGGACGGTGTGGTCACCGCCGGTACCGGTGCGGGCGGTCTCTCCCCGGCCATGACCGAGGCCCGTAAGGACGCCGTCAAGAACGGCGTGCTGTTCGCGGCGACGACCCGCACCGGCAACGGTGCCGTCTACGACGACAACACCGAAGGCGTCATCGGGGCGGAGGACCTGACCCCTCAGAAGGCCCGTCTGCTGCTTCTCCTCTCGCTCGCCGCGACGGACGACCAGAACCGGATCCGGTCCTGGTTCGCCACCCTGGGCAGCGCGCAGTTCCAGCCCCGGCGGTAGTCGGGCCCCTATGCCGTGCCGGGGTGGTCGAGCTGGCCCGCCTTGGCGCTGCGTATGAGGGCGCGGAGGGCGGTGGGGTTGGTGGTGAGGATGGTGTCGGGTTCGTCGCTCTCGCGGAGTCGGATGGTGGCGCGGTCGGGTGCGGAGACGTAGAGGCAGGCGTTGCCTGTGGAGCTGTACGAGGACTTGCGCCAGAGGTGGGTGGGCATGTGCTCCGTCCTATCCCTCGCCGAGGCAGTCCAGCTGCCCTGCTTTGGCGCTGCGTATGAGGGCGCGGAGGGCGGTGGGGTTGGTGGTGAGGATGGTGTCGGGTTCGTCGCTCTCGCGGAGCCGGATGGTGGCGCCGTCGGGTGCGGAGACGTAGAGGCAGGCGTTGCCTTCCCCGCTGTACGAGGACTTCTGCCAGCGGTGGGTGCGCATGCGTTCCGTCCTATCGTTCGCCGAGGTGGTCGAGTTGCCCTGTCTTCGCGCTGCGTATGAGGGCGCGGAGGGCGGTGGGGTTGGTGGTGAGGATGGTCTCGGGTTCGTCGCTCTCGCGGAGTCGGATGGTGGCGCTGTCGGGCGCCGAGACGTAGAGGCAGGCGTTGCCTGCGGAGCTGTACGAGGACTTCTGCCAATCGCGGGTGGCCAACTCATTTCCCTTTCAGGGCTCGGATGATGCTCTGGATGAGGTCGCGCGACTTCGGTTCGGTGAGGGCCACCGCCTCCATGCGATCCAGCACGATGCGGTACCTCTCCAACTGGGCGGGGGCATCGAGTAGTTCGGAACCATGCTCCGTATCGAGCTGCACGGTGTCCAGCTGTGGGACGGAGCCGGTGGCGTAAAGGATCGACTGGCCCGAGCCGGGGAAAGACCCCGCCTCGAAGGGAATCACCAGCACCGTGATGTGGGCGTGCTCGCTCATGTCGAGGATGTGCTGTAGCTGTCCGCGTGCGATGTCCGGTCCGCCGAAGCGCATCCGCAGAGCAGCCTCATGGACGATCGCCGTATAGGGCGTGGGCTTGTCACGGTAGAGGATGGCCTGCCGCTTCACGCGGTGGCTGATGTGATGCTCGACGTCCGGCGGAGTCAGCGGCGGCACTGCCTGCCGGAAGATCTCACGTGCGTGGTCGATGGTCTGGAGCAGACCCGGCATGTGTGCGACGTGGGCCGTGCGCAGCTCCACGGCGTGGTGTTCCAACTCGGCCAGATCGAGCAATCCGGCGGCGAGCGTCTCCCGGTACTCCTCCCACCAGCCCCGCTTACGTTCCACCGCCATGTCGAGAAGCGCAGCGATCAGGGCCTCGTCCGCGCAGCGGTAGTTGCGTGCCAGCGCTCGCAGCCGCTCCGCACTGACTCCGAACCGGCTCGCCTCGATATTGCTGATGGCCGTCTGATTGGTGCCGAGCAGGCGCCCGGCCTCGGTCGACGTCAAACCGGCGCGCTCCCGAAGCCTGCGCAGCTCGGTGCCGAGGCGGAGTTGGCGTGCTGTCGGAACACTTCTCTGAGGCATGCGCCGATTCTCTCTGCTCATGCGCAACAGGCGCGTCACTCACATGGGTGGCATTCCAAGCGCTTCTATCAGTGCCGTCGAATATCTTATGCGGACGGAGCTACGGTGTGTGCTGGGACACAGCCCAACTCTTCGCACAGACCGGAGACTTCATGCCCACCCCTGCGCCGGAAACACCGGAAAACCCCTGGTCGTACTCGCTACGCCTGCCCCATGACCCCCGCGCCGCAGGCATCGCCCGGATTACCCTCCGTGCGGTCCTCGCCCGGCACGAGATGCGTGAGCTCACCGATCCCGCGACCCTCGTCGCGAGCGAGATGGTCACCAACGCCTACCGCCACACCACCGGCCCGGCCGAAATGCGCATCCGCGCCGTGGAGGAGGGGCGTCTGCGGATCAGCGTGTGGGACACCAATCCGGACATCCCGCCGCCCTTCGACAAGCCCCCGGCTCTCTTCGACCGCTCGTCCGCCCTCGCGGAGGCCGCCGCGAACACCGAGGCCACCTACGGCCGTGGACTCCTCATCGTCCGGATCTGCGCCGACAACTGGGGTGGCTATGCCCTCGCCGACGAGCTCTTCGGGCGGAGCGGCAAGCTGCTCTGGTTCGAACTCGCACCGCAACACACCTGCGACGCCTTCGACATCGCCGCCTAACCGCCTAACGCCCGCCGGGCGTCATCCGCCGGGCGCCATGGCCGGTGGGAAGGAGTTCAGCTCGGGCTTGCCGTACGACTCGTAGGACTCCTCCTTCTCCTGGCTCCAGTCCGGGTCCATCGCGCAGGGCCCACCGCTGCCTCCGCTGAGCCGGTGGAACTCCGCCTCCCAGGTGACCCCGGTGCTGAAGCCGCCGTCGCGCTCGGCCTCGACGCTCCACTCCTCGAGCTGCTCGTCCTTCCCGAACTCCGTGATGCGCCACCCCTCCGCCTTGAGGTGATCGCGCACCCTGCGCAGCGCGGGCAGTGCCTCCGCCCGGTCCACCTTTCCGATCGACCACCCGTGGAGCAGCTGGTACGCGCCTTCCACGGGCGGGTCGGCGAAGCTGAACAGGCCGTCCGGGTAGCAGTAGTTGGAGTCATAGGTGTTGTGGTTGTCGACATCGACGTAGCCGCCTTCGACGGTGCGGTCGATGCCGAGCGCGGCGTAGGCGTCCCGGGAGTACCCGGAGAGCCGGCGCGCCCGCTTCTCGGGGTCGACGTCGGGATACGTGGAATCGGTGCCCGCGTACGCGAGCCCGGCGAGCCCGGCCACGGCCAGCGCCAGCACGCTGGTGCACCCGACGCGCCACCCATCGCGGCCCTTTCTGGCGGGCGCCTCACTTTCGGTCATATACCGGACGGTAGGTCTCGGCCCCGCGGCCCGGATCCGCGCGGCCGCTCAGGAGGGACTAGGTACCGGTACTCACGTCAGGACGGTCGCGGAGAGGTCGCGCAGATCGTCGAAGGCCCGGAGGAGGTGCGCGTCCAGGCTCTTTGTGGGGTCGTCCAGCCAGACCCCGGCGGCGTGGTGGAAGGTGGCCCAGCCGGTCTGGGCGGCCAGGTCGGCCAGCCGGTCGGCGACACCGCGCCGCCGCAGGGCCTCCGCCACCGCTTCGGTGAGGGACGCGGCCTTGGCCAGTTCGCGTTCGCGGAGCGTGGGCGTCGCCGCGATGATGTCCTGCCGTGGTTCGGAGAACGCGCGGTTCTCCTCGAGGATCCGTCCGGCCTTCCGGAAGGCGTGGAGCAGTACCTCGAGCGGTCGCAGGCCGTCGGGCGCCTCGGCCACCTCCTGCATCAGCGTGGCGCGCAGGTCGGCCTCGCCGCCGAAGAGCACCTCGCGCTTGTCCGGGAAGTGCCGGAAGAACGTGCGCTCGTTGACGCCCGCCCGGGCGGCGATCTCGGCCGTGGTGGTCCGGTCGAATCCGCGCTCCCGGTACAGCTCCAGGGCCGCCTGTTGAAGGCGGCGACGCGCTTCTGCTCCGCTCCGTGGCACGCCCCGAGGTTACCGCACATGCCAGTGACCGACATGTCGTTGCGCCAGTTACTGGCGCTACCGTAAGGTCAGTGACTGGCGCTAAGTAGCGCCAGTCACTGGCATTAAGTGGGAGTCCCATGCATGTCTTCGTCACCGGTGGTTCCGGGCTGACCGGCCCCACCGTCGTCGCCGAGCTCGTCGCGGCCGGTCACACCGTCACCGGTCTGGCGCGCTCGGACACCGCCGCCGCCCGGCTGGAGTCGCTGGGCGCCACACCGCACCGCGGCTCCCTGGAAGACCTCGACAGCCTGAGGAGCGGCGCCGAGGCCGCCGACGGCGTTCTGCACATGGCCTTCGGCGGCGACTTCGCCGACCCCGACGACCTGGAGCGGCGCGACCGGACCGCGATCGAGGCGCTCGGCCGGGCGCTGGCCGACTCGGGCAAGCCGTTCGTCTCCACTTCCGGCACGCTGGTCATGCCCGGCGGCCGGGAGAGCACCGAGAAGGACGAGCCCGACACGGCCGGGATCGCCGGCTTCCGGATCCCGGGCGAGCGGGCGTGCCTGGGCTTCGCCGCCCAGGGAGTGCGCGCGAGCGTGGTCCGGCTCGCTCCCACCGTCCATGGCCCCGGGGACTACGGCTTCATCGGCATGCTCGTCGCCACCGCCCGTAAGACCGGCGTCTCGGCCTACGTCGGCGACGGCGGCAATCGGTGGCCCGCGGTCCATCGGCGCGACGCGGCCGTCCTGTTCCGCCTGGCGCTGGAGAAGGCCCCGGCGGGCGGCGTGCTGCACGGAGTGGCCGAGAGCGGCGTCCCCTTCAAGAGCATCGCGGAGACGATCGCCCGGGGCCTCGGCCTGCCAGCGGTCTCCCTGACCCCCGACGAGGCCGCCACGCACTTCCCCAGCCCGGCCATGGCCACCTTCTACGGCTTCGACGGGCCCGTCTCCAGCTCTCGCACCCAGGAGCTGCTCGGCTGGACGCCGACCCATCCGCCCCTGCTACACGACGTGGAGCACGGCGACTACCTCGCCGCACCTGC
>NZ_JAAAYH010000366.1:0-9132 GCF_018035285.1 Streptomyces sp. MK37H
TGTGCAGGAGCCGTCGCCGCATATTGACTGGTCTGCGGGTGCGGTGTCGCTGTTGCAGGAGTCGGTGGAGTGGCCGGAGTCGGGTCGTCCCCGGCGGGCCGCGGTCTCGTCGTTCGGCTTCAGCGGCACCAACGCGCACACGATCATCGAACAAGCCCCGGTCAGCGAGGACGAGGCCCCGCGTGAGGTGGCGGCGGCGCCTGGTGTGACATCGTGGCCGCTGTCGGCGAAGACCGCCGACGCGCTGCGTGCGCAGGCCGGGCGGCTCCGTTCCTACCTGGACGAGCGGCCGGAGCTCGCACCGGCCGACCTCGGCTACTCGCTCGCGACCACGCGCGCCGCGCTGGACCACCGCGCGGTACTGGTGGCCGACGACCGCGAGGGCTTCCTGCGCGGTCTGGACGCGCTGGCACGCGGCGAGTCCGGTGCGGAGGTGATCCAGGGGTCGGCTGCCGGCGGCAAGGTGGCGTTCCTGTTCACGGGGCAGGGCAGCCAGCGGCTGGGGATGGGGCGTGAGCTGTACGACGCGTTCCCGGTGTTCGCGGAGGCGCTGGACGAGGTGTGCGATGAGCTGGACCAGCACCTTGAACGGCCATTGAAGACGGTGCTGTTCGGGGAGGATGCCGAGGCGCTGGACCAGACCGGGGTCACCCAGCCCGCGCTGTTCGCGGTCGAGGTGGCGCTGTTCCGGTTGGTGCAGGCGTGGGGGCTGCGGCCCGACTTCCTTTCCGGGCATTCGATCGGTGAGTTGGCCGCCGCGCATGTGGCGGGTGTGCTGTCGCTCGCGGACGCCGCGAAGCTGGTGGCGGCGCGTGGCCGGTTGATGCAGGAGCTGCCTGCCGGTGGCGCGATGATCGCGGTCCAGGCGTCCGAGGACGAGGTGACGCCGCTGCTCACCGACGGCGTTTCGATCGCCGCTCTCAACGGTCCGACCTCCGTCGTCATCGCCGGTGACGAGGACGCCGCTGCCGCGATCGCGGCGGGCTTCGAGGCGCAGGGCCGCAAGACCAAGCGGCTCACCGTCAGCCACGCGTTCCACTCCCCGCGCATGGACGGAATGCTGGCGGCGTTCCGCGAGGTCGCGGAGGGGCTGACCTACGAGGCCCCGCGCATTCCGATCGTGTCCAACCTGACGGGCGAGCTGGTCTCCGCCGAGGAGATCACGACCCCCGACTTCTGGGTGCGCCACGTCCGCGA
Source organism: Streptomyces sp. MK37H (assembly GCF_018035285.1). Taxonomy (NCBI): domain Bacteria; kingdom Bacillati; phylum Actinomycetota; class Actinomycetes; order Kitasatosporales; family Streptomycetaceae; genus Streptomyces; species Streptomyces sp. MK37H. Next base: position 1,198 of record NZ_JAAAYH010000366.1, read on the forward strand.
AGCCGTCCGCTTCCTCGACGGTGTCCGGACGTTGGAAGCCCAGGGCGTCACCACCTACCTCGAACTCGGCCCCGACGGTGTCCTCACCGCCATGGCCCAGGAGTGCGTCACCGACGCCGACGCGGCAGGATTCGCCGCCGCGTTGCGGGCCGGTCGACCCGAGGCGCGGGCGGTCCACGCAGCCGTGGCGCGGGCGTACGTCCATGGCGTGGCCGTGGACTGGGCGGCCGTCTTCGCCGGTACGGGTGCGGCTCGGGTCGAGCTGACCGATCTGCCGACGTACGCCTTCCAGCGCCGCCGGTACTGGCCGCAGGCGTCGGCCTACGGCATCGGTGGTACGGCGGGGCTCGGGCTGGCCGCCGTGGACCATCCGCTCGTGGGGGCCGCCGTACCGCTCGCGGGCGGCGACGGTGTGCTGCTGACCGGGCGGATCTCGGCGCAGACGCATCCGTGGCTGCTGGATCACGCCGTGATGGGCTCGGTGCTGCTGCCGGGTACGGCCTTTGTCGAGCTGGCGGTTCGCGCCGGTGACCAGGTCGGCTGTGACCAGGTCGAGGAGCTGACGCTGGAGGCGCCGCTGGTGCTTCCGGAGGCGGGCGGTGTCCAGCTTCAGCTGTCGGTGGGCGCGCCGGACGGCTCCGGCCGCCGTGCGTTCGAGGTGTACTCGCGGCTCGAGGACTCGGCCGCCGATGAGCCGTGGCTGCGCCACGCATCGGGCGCGCTCGTGGAGGGCGCGCCGGCGGCGTCGTTCGACCTGAGCGCCTGGCCGCCGGTCGGTGCGACACCGGTCGAGCTGGACGGTCTCTACGAGGGCATGGCGGGCCTTGGGCTCGCCTACGGCCCGGTGTTCCAGGGGCTGACGTCCGCCTGGAGGCTGGGCGATGAGGTCTACGCGGAGCTGGAGCTGCCCGAGGGTGCCCGCTCCGAGGCGGGGCTGTTCGGTCTGCATCCGGCGTTGCTGGACTCGGCGCTGCACGCGGTCGGGCTCGGTGGTCTGATCGAGGGTGAGGGTGCCCGGCTGCCGTTCTCGTGGTCCGGTGTGTCGCTGCATGCGGTGGGTGCCTCGGTGCTGCGGGTGCGGTTGTCGGCGGCGGGTTCCGATGCGGTGTCGCTGGCGGTGGCGGATGGCGCCGGGCGTGCGGTGCTGTCGGTGGACTCGCTGGTGTTGCGGCCGGTGTCGGCCGAGCAGATCCAGGGTGCGCGGGGTGGCCGTCAGGAGTCGTTGTACCGGCTCGACTGGGCTGAGGTGTCCGCGCAGGGTGCGGCTGGGCGCTGGGCGTTGCTGGGGTCCGATGCGCTGGGCCTGGCGTCGGCGGGGCAGCGGTTCGACGCCTATGCCGATTTGGACGCGTTGGCTGTGGCGGTCGAGTCCGGCGCCGTGCTGCCGGATGATGTGGTGGTCGTCCTGCCCTCCGACCTTCCGGCGGCGCACGTTGTTGGGGCTTCTCAAGCCGGTCCGGCGTTTGAGGACCTGGGTGCTGGGGCGGAGCCTGCCGCTGGCGCGGCTGCGCATGTTGCCTCGGGTGCGGCAAATCAAGCCCGTCCGGCGTTTGAGGACACGCCCGAAGGGCGTCCGGGGTCCTGGGGCTTGCCCCAGGTTGCGGGGAGGGGCGGGACTGGGGAATGCTCCTCACCCGCCGATGCGGCGCACCGCGCCACCGCCCAGGCGCTGAGCCTGCTGCAGCGGTGGCTGGCTGACGACCGCTTCACCAACTCGCGGCTGGTCGTGCTGACCTCGGGTGCCGTGGCCGCCGGGACGGATGAGCCGGTGGCGGATCTGGCCCATGCCGCCGTCTGGGGCCTGGTGCGCTCGGCCGAGTCGGAGAACCCCGGCCGGTTCGTCCTGGTCGACGTCGACGGCGCGGCCGATTCGTTGACGGCGGTGCCGGACGCGCTGGCGTCGGGCGAACCCCAGGTGGCCGTACGGGACGGGGTGCTGCGGGCGCCGCGCCTGGCGCGGGCCGCCGCTACGGGCTCCGGGGACGACGCGCCGGAGTTCGGCGCCGACGGCACGGTGCTGGTCACCGGCGCGAGTGGCACGCTGGGCGCTCTGTTCGCCCGCCACCTGGTGGCGGAGCGTGGCGTACGGCATCTGCTGCTGGTGAGCCGTCGTGGCGACCAGGCACCGGGTGCGGTCGAACTCACCGCCGAACTGGCCGAGTTGGGCGCCGAGGCGCGCTGGGCGGCGTGTGATGTCGCCGATCGTGACGCGCTGGCCGAGGTGCTGGCGGGGATTCCGGTGGAGCACCCGCTGACGGGCGTGGTGCACACGGCCGGTGTGCTGGATGACGGTGTGATCGGTTCGCTGACGCCGGAGCGGCTTGAGCGGGTGCTGCGTCCGAAGGTGGACGCGGCCTGGAACCTGCATGAGCTGACCCGCGAGCTGGACCTCTCGGCGTTCGTGCTCTTCTCCTCCGCCGCCGGTGTCTTCGGCGCCGCCGGTCAGGGCAACTACGCCGCCGCGAATGCCTACCTGGACGCGCTGGCCCAGCACCGTACGGCGCTCGGCCTGCCCGGCACCTCGCTGGCCTGGGGCCTGTGGGCCGCCGAATCCGGTGGTATGGCCGGTGAGCTGGACCAGGCCGATGTATCCCGGATGAGCCGGGGCGGTGTCGCCGCGCTCGCCACCGACGAGGGCAAGGAGCTGTTCGACGCGGCCGGACGGGCGGGCGAGGCGCTGCTCGTCCCGGTGCGTCTCGACCTGGCGGCGGCACGCGCCGAGGCGGCGTCCACCGGTGTGGTGGCGCCGCTGATGTCCGGGCTGGTGCGGGTCCCGGCGCGGCGTACGGCGGAGGGCTCCGCCGGAACGGGCGCACTGGCGCAGCGGCTGGCCCGCCTGAACGCGGCCGAGCAGCTGGAGACGCTGCTTGAGCTGGTCCGTACCCAGGTGGCGGCCGTCCTGGGCTATGCCACCGCCGACTCCGTGGACCCCGACCGCGCCTTCCGCGACCTGGGCTTCGACTCGCTGACCGCCGTCGAACTGCGCAACCGCATGAACGCGGTGACCGGGATGCGGCTCCCCGCCACCCTGGTCTTCGACTACCCGACCTCCCTCGTCCTGGCCGAACACCTCCGGGACGAACTGGCCGGCACCCGCGCCCAGTCGGGCCTGCCGGTGTCGACCGTGGGCGCGCTTGATGACGAGCCGATCGCCATCGTGGGCATGAGCTGCCGCTTCCCGGGCGGGGTGCGCACCCCCGAGGACCTGTGGCGGCTGCTGTCCTCCGGCCAGGACGCGATCTCCGGCTTCCCCGTGGACCGTGGCTGGGACCTGGACGCGCTCTACCACCCGGACCCGGAGCACCCCGGCACCTCGTACACCCGCGAGGGCGGTTTCCTCCACGACGCCGCCGACTTCGACCCCACCTTCTTCGGGATCTCGCCGCGCGAGGCCCTCGCCACCGATCCGCAGCAGCGGCTGCTGCTGGAGACGTCGTGGGAGGCGTTCGAGCGCGCGGGTATCGACCCGGCCACGCTGCGCGGCAGCCGTACCGGTGTGTTCGCGGGCGTGATGTACCACGACTACGCCACGCTCGTGGAGCAGGCCCCGGACGGTGGCGGCGAGGGCGCGATCGGCTCCGGCAGCACGGGCTCCATCGCCTCCGGCCGCGTCGCCTACGCCCTCGGCCTGGAGGGCCCGGCCGTCACCGTCGACACGGCGTGCTCGTCGTCGCTGGTGGCGCTGCACTGGGCGATGCAGGCGCTGCGCTCGGGCGAGTGCACGATGGCGCTGGCCGGTGGTGTCACGGTGATGGCGACCCCCGGTACGTTCGTCGGTTTCAGCCGCCAGGGCGGTCTGTCCGCCGACGGCCGCTGCAAGGCGTTCTCGGCGGACGCGGACGGCACGGGCTGGGCCGAGGGCGCGGGCATGCTGCTCGTGGAGCGGCTGTCGGACGCGCGCAGGAATGGCCACCCGGTGCTTGCGGTGGTGCGTGGCAGCGCCGTGAACCAGGACGGTGCGTCCAATGGCCTGACGGCGCCGAACGGCCCGTCCCAGCAGCGCGTCATCCGGCAGGCACTGGCCGCCGCGGGTCTGTCGGTCGGCGATGTGGACGCGGTCGAGGCGCACGGTACGGGCACGACCCTGGGCGACCCGATCGAGGCGCAGGCGCTGCTGGCCACGTACGGCCAGGAGCGGGACGCCGAGCGGCCGTTGCTGCTCGGCTCCATCAAGTCGAACATGGGCCACACCCAGGCCGCCGCCGGTGTCGCGGGCATCATGAAGATGGTCCTCGCCATGCGGCACGGGGTGCTGCCGAGGACCCTGCACGCGGACGAGCCGTCGCCGCATGTGGACTGGTCGGCGGGGGCCGTCTCGCTCCTCACCGAGCAGGCGGAATGGCCGGAGACCGGCCGTCCGCGCCGCGCGGGTGTGTCGTCGTTCGGCATCAGCGGCACGAATGTGCACACGATCATCGAGCAGGCGCCGGTGGTGGAGGCGGCGGCGGCTCCGGCGGCTCCCGCTGTCACACCCGTCGTGGTGCCGTGGGTGCTGTCCGGCCGCAGCGCGGCCGCCCTGCGGGCCCAGGCCGAGCGGCTGGTCGCCCATGCGGCGGACCGGCCCGAGCTGGGCGCGGTCGACCTGGGCTACTCGCTGGCGACCGGCCGATCGGCGTTCGACCACCGTGCGGTGGTGGTGGCCGAGGACCGGGATGGGCTGCTGACGGCTCTGGGGGCGCTGGCCGAGGGGCGTCGCGCCACGGCGCTCGTTCAGGGTTCGGTGGCCGGTGGCAAGGTGGCGTTCCTGTTCACGGGGCAGGGGAGCCAGCGGCTGGGGATGGGGCGTGAGCTGTACGACGCGTTCCCGGTGTTCGCCGAGGCGCTGGACGCGGTGTGTGCGGAGCTGGACGCGCATCTGGAACGGCCGCTGCGGGACGTGCTGTTCGGGGAGGACGCGGAGGAGCTGGACCGGACCGGGTTCACCCAGCCCGCGCTCTTCGCGATCGAGGTCGCGCTGTATCGGCTGGTCGAGGCGTGGGGTCTGCGTGCGGACTTCCTGTCGGGTCACTCGATCGGTGAGCTGGCGGCCGCGCATGTGGCGGGTGTGCTGTCGCTGGCGGACGCGTGCCGGTTGGTCGCGGCGCGTGGCCGTCTGATGCAGGCGCTTCCGGCCGGTGGCGCGATGATCGCGGTGCAGGCGTCCGAGGACGAGGTCACGCCGCTGCTGACCGAGCGCGTGTCGATTGCCGCGCTCAACGGTCCCACGTCTGTGGTCATCGCGGGTGATGAGGACGCCGCTCTGGAGATTGCCGCGTCGTTCGAGGCGCAGGGCCGTAAGACCAAGCGGCTCACGGTCAGCCACGCCTTCCACTCGCCGCGCATGGACGGGATGCTGGAGGCGTTCCGCGAGGTCGCGGAGGGGCTGACCTACGAGGCCCCGCGCATCCCGATCGTGTCCAACCTGACGGGCGAGCTGGTCTCCGCCGAGGAGATCACGACCGCCGACTTCTGGGTGCGCCACGTCCGCGAGGCCGTCCGCTTCCTTGACGGCGTGCGGGCCCTGGAAGCCCAGGGTGTCGCCACGTTTGTCGAGCTGGGCCCGGACGGTGTGCTCACCGCGATGGCGCAGCAGTGTGTCACCGGTGAGGACGCCGCGTTCGTCTCGGCCCTGCGCAAGGGCAGGGCCGAGGCCGAGACGCTGACGAAGGCCCTCGCGCGCGCCCATGTGCGCGGTGTGGCGGTGGACTGGGCGGCCGTCTTCGCCGGTACGGGCGCGGCTCGGGTGGAGTTGCCGACGTACGCCTTCCAGTACGCGCGCTACTGGCCCGAGCTTCCGGCCGTCGTGGGCGGTACGGCAGGGCTGGGGCTGGCAGCCGTCGACCATCCGCTGGTCGGGGCCGCCGTGCCGCTGGCCGGTGGCGAGGGGCTGCTGCTCACGGGCCGCCTGGGACTCGACACGCATCCGTGGCTGGCGGATCACGCCGTGATGGGCTCGGTGCTGCTGCCGGGTACGGCCTTTGTGGAACTGGCGGTTCGCGCCGGTGACCAGGTTGGTTGTGATCTGCTGGAGGAGTTGACGCTGGAGGCGCCGCTGGTGCTTCCGGAGGCGGGCGGTGTCCAGCTTCAGCTGTCGGTGGGTGCGCCGGACGGGGCCGGTCGGCGTGCGTTCGAGGTGTACTCGCGGCTCGAGGACTCGGCCGCCGATGAGCCGTGGCTGCGCCACGCCTCGGGCGCGCTCGTGGAGGGCGCGTCGGAGGCACCGTTCGACCTGGGCGTATGGCCCCCGGCGGGTGCGACGCCGGTCGCGCTCGATGGTCTCTACGAGGGCATGGCGGGCCTGGGGCTGGCCTATGGCCCGGTGTTCCAGGGGCTGACGTCCGCCTGGAGGCTGGGCGATGAGGTCTACGCGGAGCTGGAGCTGCCGGAGGACGCGCGGGCCGAGGCGGGTGCGTTTGGTCTGCATCCGGCGCTGCTGGATTCCGCGCTGCACGCGGTGGGGCTGGGCGGTCTGATCGAGGGTGAGGGCGCCCGGCTGCCGTTCTCGTGGGCTGGTGTGTCGTTGCATGCGGTGGGTGCTTCGGTGCTGCGGGTGCGGTTGTCGGCGGCGGGTTCCGATGCGGTGGCGCTGGCGGTGGCCGACGGTGCCGGGCGTGCGGTGCTGTCGGTGGACTCGCTGGTGCTGCGGCCGGTGTCGGCCGAGCAGATCCAGGGCGCGCGGGGTGGCCGTCAGGAGTCGCTGTACCGGCTCGACTGGGCCGAGGTCTCCGCCCAGGGCGGGGCAGGTCGCTGGGCGTTGCTGGGGTCCGACGGCCTCGGTCTGAGGTCGGCCGGGCAGGGATTCGACACCTATGCCGACTTGGACGCGCTGGCCACGGCGGTGGAGTCCGGCGCCACGGCGTTGCCGGATGATGTGGTGGTCGCCTTGCCCGGGAACCTTGCGGCGCCGCACGCTGCTGCGGCTTCTCAAGGTCCGGGGGATGCGGCAATTCAAGCCCGTCCGGCGATTGAGGACACGCCCGAAGGGCGTACGCACCCGCACGCAGACGGCGCGGCATCCGAAGGCTCGGGTGGGGCAATTCAAGCCGGTCCGGCGTTTGAGGACCGGGGCCTTGGGGCGGAGCCTCGAGTTTCGGGAAGGGGCGGGATTGGGGAAAGCACCTCACCCGCCGACACGGTGCACCGCGCCACCGCCCAGGCGCTGAGCCTGCTCCAGCAGTGGCTGGCTGACGATCGTTTCGCCAACTCGCGCCTGGTCGTCCTGACCTCTGGTGCCGTGGCCGCCGGTCCGGCTGAGCCGGTGGCGGATCTGACCCATGCCGCTGTCTGGGGCTTGGTGCGCTCGGCCGAGTCGGAGAATCCCGGCCGGTTCGTCCTGGTCGACGTCGATGGCGCGGCTGAGTCGCTGGCGGCGGTGCCGGACGCGCTGGCGTCGGGCGAACCGCAGGTGGCCGTACGGGATGGGGTGCTGCGGTCACCGCGTCTGGCGCGGGCCACCGCCACGGACTCCGGGGACGACGCGCCGGAGTTCGCAGCCGAGGGCACGGTGCTAGTCACGGGCGCGAGTGGCACGCTGGGCGCCCTGTTCGCCCGCCACCTGGCGGCGGAGCGCGGCGTACGCCAGCTGCTGCTGGTGAGCCGTCGTGGTGCCGAGGCGCCGGGCGCGGCCGAACTCACGGCTGAGCTGGCCGAGTTGGGCGCGAGGGTGGGCTGGGCGGCGTGTGATGTGGCGGACCGTGACGCGCTGGCTGAGGTGCTGGCGGGGATTCCGGCCGAGCATCCGCTGACGGGCGTGGTGCACACGGCCGGTGTGCTGGATGACGGTGTGATCGGTTCGCTGACGCCGGAGCGTATGGCCGGGGTGCTGCGTCCGAAGGTGGACGCGGCGTGGAATCTGCATGAGCTGACCCGCGAGCTGGATCTGTCGGCGTTCGTTCTCTTCTCCTCGGCCGCCGGTGTGTTCGGCAATGCGGGTCAGGGCAACTACGCCGCCGCCAA
>NZ_JAAAYH010000367.1:0-9113 GCF_018035285.1 Streptomyces sp. MK37H
GACACCCACTTGCTTGGAACCGCACGGATGATCTAGATAGCCCGGGCGGACGCTGCATCCCGGCCGTTCAGCCCTGAACTTCATCGCCACCGACAGCGGCGCAGACAGAGAGTTGCCCAACAGAGCGTGGCCATTTCCTGCACTTCGGCCGGACACGAGGCACCCGCAGCAACCGCCCAGGTCCATGCGAGCACCGCTTCGTCCCTGGTGAGGGCCGCGATATCGGAAGGCCCCTGGGCTTCGTCCGGCAGTAGACGGTCCGCGCAGTAGGTCACCCGCAGATCCGGTACGGGAAGGTGAGACCGGTGTCCCGGTAGCCGGCGGCAAGGGAGGGACGCCATCCGTCGGCCAGTCTCTCGGCTGCCTGGCTGCGAGTCCGCCCCTGGTGGTTCCCGATCCCGTGCACGGCGAGGACCGTCATTCCGGAGCTTCCTCCCCCTTCTTCCTCGGGGTGCGCCCCGGCGCACGGAACGTCACGTGCAGGCCTGGCGGCGGTCCCGCCGCCCGCCCGGCCGCTCGTCGAAGCTGGCGAAGTAGGCCGCGGCCAGGTCCTCGTCGGCATGCCCCTGGGCGGTGGCCCGGGCGAACCGTTCGGCCACCGCCTCGGCGACATCGAGCCGCACGCCGCTGCGCTCGCCGGCCCGGACGACGAGCCCCGCGTCCTTCTCGGCGGTGGCCACGGCGAACGACGCCGGGGTCAGCTGTTCGTCGAGTACCAGCGCGGACTTGGCCCGCAGGTACCCCATGTCGAGCGGTCCTCCGCCGATGAGGTCGAAGAAACTCTGCGGGTCGACGCCGAGGCCCTTCGCGAGGGCCAGTACCTCACCGGTCGCGGCGGTGAGGCGAGCACCCAGCTGTTGGCCACCAGCTTCAGCCTGCTGGCGCTGCCCGCGGCCCCGTCCTCGCCGGTCCACACGGTCCTGGCGCCGACCGCGTCGGAGACCGGCGTGATCGTCTCCCTGCCGTCCTCGGGCCCGGCCGCCAGCACGGTCAGCCAGCCGGCCTCGGCGGGCTGGCGGGTGCCGAGGACCGGGGCGTCGTAGAACACCAGACCGTGCTCGCGCGCGAATCCGGCCAGGTCGGCGACCAGCTCGATCCCGGCGGTGGTGCGCTGCGCCCACACAGTGCCCGGACGCAGCGCCGGTGCGGCCTAAAGCATCACGTCCAGGACGGTGTTGCCGTCGTAGAGCATGGTCAGCACGGCATCGGCGCCCTCGACGGCCTCGGCGGGCGTGGTTCATCGCGGTCACCCGCGCGGTGGGCGGCTTCGGAGGGTTCGCGAAGCAGTACGAGCAGATCGAGAAGGTCTCCGCTCACCACGGCAACTTCTGGGAAGTGCTGCTGTACGGGCAGATCGGCCGGGACCGGGCGGTGATGTTCGACCTGGCCGACAACGACAAGCTGAAGTTCACCGCGACCAGTGAGGACAGCCGGGTGCTGGACGCCCTCGCGCACGCCCAGCGGCACCAGGCGGCCCGCGGTGAGTACATCACCGCCTTCAACGAGGCGGGCAAGGAGGTCGACATCTCCTTCACCACCCAGAACTGGCGCAAGGCCGCCCTCGACAAGAACCGGACCGGGCAGCTCGTCCGCAGGCACTTCGAAGCGATGGTCTTCACCGCGCTCGCTGAGGAACTGCGCACCGGCGACGTCGCGGTGGTCGGCTCGGAGGAGTACGCCGACTGGTCCGAGCAGCTGCTGGCCTGGGAGGTCGTCCAGGAGACGCTGGGGTCCTACCTGGTGGAGGTCGGCCTCGCCGAGGCGGGCAAGAGCGCGGAGTTCGACGCGAAGTGCTTCCGCCGGCAGCTGGAGGACAAGCTGCAAGGCGCCGCCGCGGCGGCGGACGCCGGGCACCCGGGCAACGACGGCCTGGTGATCGATCCGGAGACGGGCATCCCGTCGCTGAAGGCGTTTAGGGCGGACGGTCAGCGGCCCTCGGCGAAGCGGCTGGAGCAGGAGATCAAGGCGAGGATGCCAGAGCGTTCCCTGATGGGGATCGTGGCCCGGACCGCGTACTGGGTGGAGCGGTGGCGCCGCTTCGGCCCGCCATCCGGCAACGAGCCCAAGCTCACCGACCCCTGGGCCGCTATGTGATCGTCACGTTCGTCAAGGGCACCAACATGGGCCCGTACGAGGCCGCCCGGCACATCCCCGGCGTGAGCGGACACGAGCTGTCGTACGTCGCCAACAAGCACTTCTCGATCGTGCTGCTGAACGAGGCGGTCGCCGGCCTGGTGAACGCGCACGCCCGCCTGGACATCTCGCAGGCGTGGGGCGACGGGACCGCGGTGGCGGCGGACGGCACCCACATGGACACGTACCTCGACAACCTGCTCTCCGAGACGAGCGTGCGGTACGGCAAGCCGGGCGGGATCGCCTACCACCACGTCTCGGACACCTACATCGCGCTGTTCACGCACTTCATCCCGTGCGGGGTGTGGGAGGCCGTCTACATCATCGAGGGTCTGCTGAAGAACACCAGCGAGGTGCAGCCGACCACCGTGCACGCGGATACCTAAGGCCAGAGCTTCCCTGTCTTCGCGCTCGCCCACCTCCTGGGCTTCGACTTGATGCCCAGGATCAGGAACTGACCTTCTACCGGCCCAGCAAGACCACCGAGTACGTGCACATCGACGCGCTGTTCGGCGAGCCGGGCAAGCACGTCATCGACTTCGACCTGATCGAGTCCCAGTTCCGCCACCCGATGCGGGTGGCCGTCTCCGTGCGCGAGGGCACGATCTCCTCCTCCACACTGCTCAAGCGGCTGCGGTCGGGGTCGCGGAAGAACGCCACCTACGCGGCCTTCCGCGAGGTCGGCCGCGTGATCCGCACCGTCCAGCTGCTGCGCTACCTCTCGGACGCGCCGCTGCGCCGACGGGTAACGGCGGCGACCAACAAGATCGAGTCGTTCAACCGGTTCTCCCAGTGGATCGGCTTCGGCAACCGCGGCGTCATCGCCGACAACGACCCCATCGAGCAGGAGAAGGCGATGAAGTTCAACGCGCTGCTCACGAACGCGGTGATCTTCCACAACGCCCTGGACATCGCGGAGATCGTGCGGCAGCTGCTGGAGGAGGGATGGGAGATCGACCCGGAGGACCTGGCGCACATCTCGCCGTACCTGACCGAGCACATCAACCGGTTCGGCGAGTACAGCACACATGAACTCGGCATCCAGCCCGAGGCGTACGACCCGAAACTCGATGTCGACTTCACCCCGCTGCGTGAGCAGGACCTGACTGCCGTCGGCCTCGGTCAGGCCGCTTGACCGACCGCGAGTCCTCTTGTGTGGGCGCCGCTTCTCGTGGTGCGGTGTCAGGTCTGGGGCGATGGAGCGCCGGGCGGCGACCATCAGCCCGAAGGCCAGGGCGTAGCCGACAAGGTGCGAGCCGCCGCGGACAGTCTTGGCGGTAACGCCGGTGAAGTTCTGGTCGTGTTCTAGTCGAACATCAACCCGTACGACACCTTCCGTCTCGCAACGGCAAGCGGCTCGATCAGGGGCTTCCTGTCAGCTTGCCTCGGCACCGGCAGGTTGAGGCGGCCTCAGTGTCCCGGCGCCCCCTGAGGGCGCAGCGGTGATGATGGTGTCGAGGATCGCGCGCGACGCCTGTAGATCTTCGATGGCGCGGGTGATTCGCTCGCCCTCCCGTCGCAGTTGGGCGAGGAGGTCCGGGCAGGTGGACACGAGGAGCTCGTCGTCCGCCCGGATGCACGGCAGGACCTGGGCGATCAGAGCGGTCGGAAGCCCGGCCGCCAGCAGACAGCGAATGCGGCGCACTGTCTCGACGTCAGACTCGCCGTAGATGCGGTAGCCGCTGGGCAGCCTGTCGGGCGTCACGAGTCCTTGCTGTTCGTAGTAGCGCAGCAGCCGCTCATGGACCCCGGTACGCCGCACCATCTCCTTCATGCGCATGCCGCTCGCCTCATTCCTGCTCCAGTTGCCCACGCCGCGACTTGACTCTGACACTGATGTCGGAGTTTAGCGTCGGCGCCATGACCACTGATCACGCGCTTCCCACCCCTCACCTCGACGTTCTCGTGCAGGGGGGCGGCCCCGCACTTCTGCTCGCGCACGGCGCCGGCGGAGGCATCGAGGGGAACTTCGGCCTCGTCCTCGACGACCTCGCCCAGGACCACACCCTCGTCGGCCCGCACTACCCCGGGGCCGGTGGCTCTGCCGTAGCCATCGAACCCCTGGACCTGGACGACCTCGCCGACCGCCTGGTCGCGGCAGCCGTCGCGGCCGGCCAGGACTCGTTCGCCGTCCTCGGGGAGTCCCTCGGCAGCGCCGTGGCCGTCCGGATCGCCACACGGCACCCCGACCGTGTCCGGGCCCTCGTCCTCACCGCCGGCTTCGCTGCCGCCGACCCCGTCCTGGCGCTCGCCGCCCAGCTGATCAAGTCCCTGGCAGCCGCAGGTCAGTGGGAGGATGTGGCACGGCTCGCCCTTTTGTCCTGCATGTCCCCGGCGGACCTGGCGGACCTCGAACCGGCCGCCCTCGACGAACCGGTCGCCCAGACCCTGACCGCGATGCCGCCGGGCATGCTGGACCACTTCGACCTGGTGTCCCGCGTGGACGTCCGGGCCGACCTGGCGAAGGTGTCCGCCCCCACCCTGGTGGTGGCGCCGACCGGCGACCGACTGGTGCTGCCCGAGAGCTCGTACCGTCTGGCGGCCGGCATCCCAGGCGCCCGGCTGATCGAACTGCCCGGCGCCGCCCACATCCTGAACCCGGCAGACCGGGCGACCTGGCTCCGACACGTACGCGAGTTCCTCGCCGCACTCCCCGCCACGTCAGCGTGAGCGCACCACTCCTCACGGATCAGGCCGGTCCGCCCACGAAGCCGCCGACCCGGCGCCGGGCCGGCCTGCTCGTTCTCGCCACCACGACCTTCGTCGTCGTCACCACAGAGCTGCTGCCGGTCGGACTGCTGACACCGATCAGCGACGATCTGGGAGTCGCGCGATCACGGGTGGGGCTGCTGGTCACCGTGTACGCCTTCACCGTCGGCCTGACCGCGGCTCCGCTCACCCACTGGACCGCCGGCTGGCCCCGACGCTCGACGTGTGCCCGGAGACCGGCCGGGCCCGGCTCTCCTACCGCCGCGCTGAGGAGATCTTCGAGGAGAACACCAGGCTCCTGGCCAATCCCCTCGCCTCACCCGACGACACCGAGGACCTGGACGGCTGGACGCCTCACCGGCTCCGCCACAGTGCCCTGACACACGACGCGGAGGACGGCACCTCCACCCCGATGCTGCTGGCCCGCTCCCGCCACGCCTCCGTCCGCTCCCTGGAGCGATACGCCCGCCCCGGCGTCGACTCGGTCGCCCGGCACGTCGCCGAACGCGACCCCGCTGCACGTCGCCGCACGTAAGCCGAGCGGATCAGGGCTTCAAGATCATCCCATTGCCCCTTTGGCGCGTATCTCGGTCACACCCCATCTACGACCCCAACGGCATGGGCGCGATGTTCTTCGCCGTCCTGGCCGCCGCCGCCCAGATCGAGCGCAACTACATCCGGGAGAAGACCCTGGAGGGCCAGGTGACCGCCGCCGCGAAGGGCAACCACGGCGGACGGCCCAAGGTCATTGACGACGACATGCTCACCTTCGCCCGCGCGCTGAAGGACAAGGGCGTCCCCGTCCCGGAGATCGCGAAGAAGCTGACGATCAAGACCGGCAAGAACACCGGACAGGACCCCTCGGTCGCCTCCGTCTACCGCGCGCTCGCCGAAGCCGAGGAGACCCAAGCACCCGCAGGCGCACAGGTCATCGCCCCGCGCCGGCCGACCCGCGTGGACCTCACCGGACCCGGCAGCGGCACCGACCCCGAACTGATGGAACGCCGCCAGCGGCAGGTTCTCGGCGGCACCACCGACGACGTGGTGGACACGCTCGTTGAACAGCCCGAGGACCAGGCGAACGACGTCGTGGCCGCGCTGCTGGCACAGACCCGGAACGAAGGGGAGGATGCGTGATCCATCTGCCGCCGCACCGTACGAAGGGGCCGGGCGTTCGGCGCCACCCCCGAGCAGCCCGTCGGACCGCGCTCGCTCATGCTGCGTCGCGTGCCCTTGCCCGCGGGGTGAGTGAGCAGGCGGTGGCACAGCCGGGTGCGGGGGCCCGGACGCCAGGCGATCAGCCCGGCCACCGACAGGCGTCCCGAGCGTCGTCCGCTGACGGTGACACGACCGGGGTGTGGCCTCGCCGGCCCCAGGTGCGTCCTTTGGGCGGCCTGCGGGTGAAGCCCGCCTCGTCCTCAAAGCAGATGTAGCCCCTGCAGGCCGCCCGGGCCCTTTTACCTCCACCCAGGTCGCCTCCTTCCAGCCGGTCACGGCCTGCTCGTCGCGCTCGGCCACCCTGCGTGCGGGCATCTGCGGAGTGAAACCGAGCCGGCGCATCAGCCTCGTTGCGCCCGAGACGCTGTAGGAGACGTGGAACTTCCTGCCGATCAGCGTGGCCACCCGTGCAGCCGTCCACACCTGGTCTTCCGTCCAGCCGTGCGCGGCCGGCCCCTGCTCGAGATACCCGGCGAGCTTCTCCAGACAGCGCGGCGACAGGCGACACCGGCCCCCGCTCGGCCCTCGCGAAAGCAGCGCGTCGGCACCACCTTGCCGCCACAACTGCTGCCACTGGTAAGCCGACTTCACACTCACACGCAGCTGCCGGGCCACCTCGGGCGGTTTGGCCTGCTGAGCGAACAGCTCCGCCGCCTGTATCCGCACCGCTTCCCGGCGCCGCCGTGCTGCAGGCGTCAGCCCGCCCCCATCCGCATATCTCACGCACCACCGACTCCCGACAACACCAAACCCACATCAGGATGTTCCGCAAACATCACCCTAACGAGCCGAGATCAGTAACGAGCGGCGAACCAGGTGACAAGTAACCCGCGAGTAACCTTTGGATCGAAGGGGCGCGTGTGCCGCGCCGGGGTCCCCGTAGTAATCGCCGCGAAAACAACGAATATCGCTGACCTGCACTGATACGCCTCAGCGATGTTCGACTACGTGGCTTTATTCACAGTTTGTGGCTCTGCCGGAGTCAGCACGCTGACGAGAAGCGGAAACCTCAGCCGAGCCGCCTGGAGGCTCGCTGCAGCAGCGTCCGCAGCAGGGCCGTCTCCTCGGTGCCGACGGCGGTCACGATGTGCTCCTGTTCGCGTTCGACCGCTGCCGTCCACCGGGTCAGCGCCTCGCTTCCCCGCTCGGACGCGAATACCAGAACGCGCCGCCGGTCCGCTTCGTCCACCCGGCGTACGACCAGGTTGAGAGACACCATGCGGTCGACGACCTTGGTCAGGGTCGGCGCGGTCAGGAGGGCCGACTCGGCGACTTCGGTCATGGCATGGCCGACGCCGTCACCGAGGAACGACAACACGCGCCACTCCTCCAGCGTCGCGCCCTCCGCCTTCAGCGCCTCACCGAGCCGTTGGACGACGCTCCGTTCCACGAGCGTGAGCGCTCGCGCCAGGTCGAGTTCGGATACGGCCGCCTGGGTCGTGGTCATCGTCCTGCCAAGTGTCGTCGCGGTGTGGGGGTGCACTTCGGTGCTCGCCGTCGTGTAGACGCGCACGGCAGACGAGGTTCGCTTGAAGTGGTTCCACGATACAGTTATTTCCTTATCGCTGTGAAATATTCTCGTAGCATGCAATGGTTAGTGTGAGCCTTATGATCGAGAAGGCGTCTGTCCGACTCGGCTCTCCGGCAGGCAGGACCCGGGACGCGCTGGACGTCGCCCTGGTGATCCCGCTCCAGGGCCCCGCCGGAATCTTCGGCCCGTCCTGCGAGTGCTGCGCCCAGCTCGCGGCCGAGGAGGTCAACGCTGAGTCGGGCGTGCTGGGCAGGGAGTTGCGGCTGGTGCTCGTCGACGGCGGCGCGCCGCCCGAGCAGGTGGCGAGCGAGGTCGACGCGCTGATCTCCGGCGGCGTCGTCGACGCGGTGGCCGGCTGGCACATCTCCGCCGTCCGCGAGGTCGTCGCCCCGCGTATCGACAGCCGCGTGCCGTACGTCTACACCGCACTCTACGAAGGCGGTGAGCGGTCCCCGGGCGTGTTCCTCACCGGCGAGACCCCGAACCGCCAGCTGCGTCCCGCGCTGCAGTGGTTCGCCGGCGAGCTCGGCATCCGCCGCTGGACGATCGTCGGCGACGACTACATCTGGCCCCGCTCCTCCGCCCGCGCCGCCCACCGCTATCTACGGGAACTCGGCGGCGAGGTCTGTGACGAGATGTATGTGCCGCTCGGCACCGAGGACTTCGGCCCGGTCCTGGCCCGCGTCGCGGCCAGTGACTGCGAGGCCGTCCTCATGCTGCTGATCGGCGACGACGCGGTGCTCTTCAACCGGGCGTTCACCGCCACCGGACTCGATCGCGACCACATCCGGTTCAGCTCGCTGATCGAGGAGAACGTCCTGCTGGCGACCGGGCCGGAGAACACCCGGGGCCTGATGACGTCGGCCGGCTACTTCGAGGACCTGCCCACCGCGTCCGGCCTGGACTTCGCCGCCGCGTACGCGCGCCGGTTCGGTCCCAGGGCGCCGGTGCTCAACAGCCTCGGCGAGTCCTGCTACGAGGGCGTCCGCATGCTCACCGAGCTGCTGCGCCGGGCCGGCGGTGTCGACATGACCAGGATCCAGACCGGCGCCGAGGGCCTTGAGTACGAGTCCCCGCGCGGCACCGTGCAGATACGCGACCGCCATCTGCATCAGCGTGTGTTCCTCGCCGCGGCCGACGGGCTGCAGTGGGACGTGCTCCAGCAGCTGCCGTAGGCGAGACCGCGGCGCGGACATCCTTTTACACGCACGTAACACGGCGAACCCTTGCCCAATCACTTCGGTTGGAAATAGTTTTTTCTCGAATCTTTTCGAAGTGGGTTGCCCATGACCACCTATCAGTACCGCTGCCGAGACTGCGGAACCTTCGACGTGATCCGTCCGATGGGCCGCGCCCTCCCCGAAGAGCCGTGCGAAACGTGCGGCGACCAGGCGCGCCGGGACTTCACCGCCTCGATGCTCGCTCGTACCTCCGCCCCCCTGGCCCGCGCCCTGCGAGCCCAGGAGGCCAGCGCCCACGAACCGCGCATCGTCACCGAGATTCCACCGGGCCGCCGCCGACC
>NZ_JAAAYH010000368.1:0-9075 GCF_018035285.1 Streptomyces sp. MK37H
CGCGCAGCGGGGTGCCCTCCTCGCGGTAGTGGTCAAGGGCACGCAGCTCGTGGCCGGGCAGCAGCACACCGTCCGCGCGCACCACCCGCCACCACGGCACGGCGCCCCCGTAGAGCGCCATCACCCGCCCCACCTGGCGCGGGCCGCCCTCCTCCAGCCATTCGGCGACGTCCCCATAGGTCATCACGCGGCCGGAGGGGATCAGCTCGGCCACCTCCAGCACCCGCTCGGCGTACTCGGGCAGCTCCTCGGCGCTGTCCCCGTCCTCCGGCTCCCTGCTCTCCCGGCTCATCCGCCCCATCCTGCCGCACCCCTCCGACAGCCCCGACGACGGCGGCGCCGCACGCTACGCCGCACGCCCCTCCGCACGCCCCGCGGAGCGCACCACCGCGCGCCCCGCGCAGGGTGGCGGCGGGCCCGCTCCGGGCCGGATCGCGGTTCGATCACGCATTGTGCGGGAATCCTCAGCAGGGCGTACCATTCGGGGTCCACGTCCCCGAAATGCACCCTGATGCCCCCCTCCGCAGCCCGGGCATGCCACCATCTTCCGGGCGGTGACTGGTGATACGAGATCAAGAAGAGACGGCGAAGCAGCAGGGTGCGCAGCCTCCGGAGGAGGAGGCCCGCACCCCGGAGGCGTTGCCGCACTCCGCGACACCGCCCGGTCGGCCAGAGGCAGCGGCCCCGGGCCCGGGGGATGACTGCGGCCCGGACGGACCGGAGGGCCATGTGGACCGGGTCTCCGGCGACGAGCCGCTGCTGCCGGCCCGTGTGCACCGCCCCTCCGATCTGCTGCGGACGCTGCTCGGGATCCTCGGCATGGCCGTCGTGCTCGCCATCGCGGCCTTCGCCCACGGCACCACCGCGGGTCTGGAGAAGGACATCGGGCACGGCGCCAACCAGGCGCCCCCGCTACTGATCGACTTCGCGGGGCTCACGGCCGGGGTGGCCGTCCTCGTCCTGCCGGTGGCCTTCGCCTTCGAACGGCTGATCAAACGGGACGGACTGCGGATCGCCGACGGCGTGCTGGCCGCCGTGCTGGCCCACGGAGTGTCCCTCGCCATGGACCTCTGGGTCGCCAGAGGCGCCCCCGGCTCGCTCCGCGAGGCGCTCACCCAGCCCGCGCCCGGCGGCACCTTCAGCGACCCCGTGCACGGCTATCTCGCCCCCGTCATCGCCTATATGACGGCCGTCGGCATGGCCCGGCGACCGCGCTGGCGGGTGGCCATGTGGTGCGTACTGCTGCTCGACGCCTTCGCGGTGCTCGTGGGCGGCTACACCACACCGTTCTCGATCGTCCTTACGGTGCTCATCGGCTGGGCGGTGGCCTACGGCACGCTCTACGCGGTCGGCTCCCCCAATGTGCGCCCCACCGGCCAGCACCTGCTCGCCGGGCTGCGCCGGGTCGGCTTCAACCCAGTCAGCGCCATGCGCGCCGAGGAGCCCGAGGACGAGCACGGCGGCCACGGCGACCGGGGCCGCCGCTATCTGGTCACCCTGGAGGACGGCCCGCCCCTGGACGTCACGGTCGTCGACCGGGAGCAGCAGGCCCGGGGCTTCTTCTACGGCGTCTGGCAGCGGCTGACCCTGCGGACGATCACCCCGCCGCGCAGCCTCCAGTCGCTGCGCCAGGCCCTGGAGCAGGAGGCGCTGCTCGCCTACGCGGCCATCGCGGCCGGGGCCAACGCGCCCAAGCTGATCGCCACCTCCGAGCTGGGCCCGGACGCCGTGATGCTCGTCTACGAGCACATCGGCGGCCGACCGCTGCACGCCCTGCCGGACGAGGCGATCACCGACGAGCTGCTGGCCGGGGCCTGGCACCAGGTCCAGGCGCTCCAGTCGCGGCGGATCGCCCACCGGCGGCTGGACAGCGACGCCCTGCTGGTCGACCGCAACGGCACGGTCTTCCTGACCGATCTGCGCGGCGGTGAGATCGCTGCCGGTGACGTGGTGCTGCGGATGGACATCGCACAGCTGCTGACCACCCTGGGCCTGCGGGTGGGTGCCGAGCGCTCCGTGGCCGCCGCGGTGGAGGTGCTCGGCCCGGACGCGGTCGCCGGCAGCCTTCCGCTGCTGCAGCCCCTGGCGCTCGGCCGGGGCACCCGCGCGACCCTGCGCCAGCTCGCGCGCGAGCGCGCCCAGCGCCACCGGGAGGCCGTCCTGGAGGCGTCCCACGCCGCCAAGGAGGCCAAGGAGGCCCGGGAAGCCGAGGCGAGAGAGGCACAGGAGGCCGCCGGGGGCCCGGAGGCGGCCGTCGGCGACCGTAAGACGGCCAAGGCCGAGAAGCAGGCGGAGAAGCGCGCCATCGAGGAGGCCCTGGAGGACGCCCGCGAGGAGGATCTGCTCTCCCAGATCCGCCAGCAGGTGCTGCTGGTGAGGCCGCAGGCGCCGATAGAGCCCGAACGGCTGGAGCGCATCAAGCCGCGCACCCTGGTCAGCTTCTGCGCGGGGGCCTTCGCCGCGTACTTCCTGCTGTCCCAGTTCACCCATCTCAAGCTGGGCGTCCTGGTCGGCGAGGCCAACTGGATCTGGGTCGTCTTCGCGCTCGTCTTCTCCGCGCTCACCTATCTGGCCGCGGCGCTGAGCCTGCTCGGCTTCGTCCCGGAGAAGGTGCCGCTCGGGCGGACGGTGCTGGCGCAGGTGGCCGCCTCGTTCGTGAAGCTGGTGGCGCCCGCGGCGGTCGGCGGGGTCGCCCTGAACACCCGCTTCCTGCAGCGCGCGGGGGTGCGGCCGGGGCTCGCGGTGGCCAGTGTGGGCGCCTCCCAGCTGTTCGGGCTCGCCAGCCATATCGTGCTGCTGCTGACCTTCGGCTACATCACCGGCACCGAGCGCACCCCGGCGCTCTCGCCGTCCCGGACGGTGATCGCCGGGCTGCTGACGGCCGCCGTCCTGGTGCTGGTGGTGACCGCCATTCCCGTGCTGCGGAAGTTCGTCTCGACCCGGGTGCGGTCGCTGTTCGCGGGCGTCGTACCGCGCATGCTGGACGTGCTCCAGCGGCCCAGGAAGCTGCTCGCCGGCATCGGCGGCACCCTGCTGCTGACCGCCGCGAACGTGATGTGCCTCGACTCCGCGATCCGGGCGTTCGGCGGTGAGCTGAGCTACGCGAGCATCGCCGTCGTCTTCCTCGCGGGCAACGCCCTGGGGTCGGCGGCGCCCACCCCCGGCGGTGTGGGCGCGGTCGAGGCCGCCCTGATCGCGGGTCTGACCTTCGCCGGGCTGCCGTACGAGACGGCGGCGCCCGCGGTGCTGCTCTTCCGGCTGATGGTCTTCTGGCTGCCGGTGCTGCCCGGCTGGGTGGCCTTCACCCACCTCACCCGCAAAGAGGCGTTGTAGGGGCTCGCCCGCGAAGAGGCGCTGTAGCGCCGGGGCTCGCCCGCGAAAGGGCGCTGTAGCGCTTGGCCCGCAAAGAGACGCCGTAGCGCCCGTAGAGGCCCCGCTGGGGCCCTCCCGCGGTACGCCGGGCACCAGGCCTCCCCTCACCCGTACGCCCCCGCTGTGCGCGCGTGCGGCGGTCACGGACCTCACGATGGCGGTACCCCCACCCACGGGAGAGCCGCCGTGTCCCGACCTCTGCGCCTCGGTGCGCTGTCCGCCGCCCTGCTGCTGACCGCCCTGGCCGCCGGATGCGGTGGCGACGGCGGACGGCCGGACACCTCGGCCCACCAGAAGCTGGACTGGTCCAGCTGCCCCGCCCCCTCCTCGAGCCAGGACGCGGCCGCCACCAAGGCCCCGGGCGGGGAGTGGGAGTGCGCGACGCTCCATGTGCCGCTGGACTACCGCAAGCCGCAGGGCAAGACCATCGGCATCGCCATGATCCGCGCCAAGGCCACCGACCGGCGCCACCGGATCGGCTCGCTGATCTTCAACTTCGGCGGCCCCGGCGGCTCGGGCGTGGCCACCCTCCCGGCGCTCGCGGGCAGCTACAAGCAACTGCGCACCCGCTACGACCTGGTCAGCTTCGATCCGCGCGGGGTCGGCGAGAGCGCCGGGGTGCGGTGCCTCCCGGACCGGCAGCTCGACGCCTACTACGCCGCCGACTCCACCCCGAACGACAACGCCGAGGTGAAGAGCCTGGTCCGCCGGGTCAAGACGTACGCCGCCGGATGCGAGAAGAACTCCGGCACGATCCTGCCGTACGTCGGCACCACCAACGCCGCCCGTGACATGGATCTCATGCGGCGCGTCCTCGGCGACAAGAAGATGCACTACTTCGGCGTCTCCTACGGCACCGAACTCGGCGGCGTCTACGCCCATCTGTACCCGAAGCAGGTGGGGCGCGCCCTCTTCGACGGGGTCGTGGACCCCATGCAGACACCCGAACAGGGCGCGCTCGGCCAGGCCAAGGGGTTCCAGCGCGCCCTCGACGACTATCTGAAGGCGTGCACCAGGACCAGTGTCTACAGCTGCCCCACCCAGAACCGGATCCGCACGCTGCTGAAGCGGCTCGACGGCCGTCCCGTGCGCGGCTACGGCGGCCGGAAGCTGACCGAGTCCCTGGCCGACGGCGGCATCGCGCAGTCCCTGTACTCGCGGGAGTACTGGCAGTACCTCACCCAGGGGATCGCCGCCGCCCAACAGGGCGACGGAAGGATCCTGCTGGCCCTGGGGGACGCCATGAACGGACGCGGCCCGGACGGCCGCTACAGCACCCTCCAGTCCGCCCTTACCGCCATCACCTGCGCCGACTTCAAGCAGCGCTATACGGTCCCGGACATCGAACGGAAGCTGCCCACCTTCCGTGAGGTCTCCCCCGTCTTCGGCGACATGATGGCGTGGGGCCTGACCCAGTGCACCGACTGGCCGGTCCGCGGCGCCTGGACCACGCCCGACGTGAGCGCCAAGGGGGCCGCGCCGATCCTGGTCGTGGGCAACACCGGTGACCCGGCCACCCCGTACGAGGGTGCCGCGCGGATGGCGAAGGAGCTGGGCCCCGGGGTCGGCGTCCAGCTCACCTACAAGGGCGAGGGCCATGGGGCGTACGACAGCGGCAACGCCTGTGTCCGAAAGACGGTCAACGCCTATCTGCTGCGGGGCACGGTGCCTCCGAAGGGCAAGGTCTGCACCTAGACCGGGGTCCGCGGCCGGGCCCGCCGTACGAACGCCGCGCGAACCGTGACGGCTTTGAGAAGAGTTGCGGACGATTCCGCCCCCGCCTCCTCATAGGATCTCCGGATATGCCGAGTTCCCCACGCACCATACGGACCAGGGCGCTGGTCTCCATGACCGCCATGGTCACCCTCCTCGCCGTCGCGGGCTGCGACGACGACGGGGAAAACGAGCAGGGCAAGGCGTCGTCCGAGCCCTCGGCGTCGGCCCCGGCCGCGCCTTCGGATTCCGGGCTGCCGGGCTCGCTCACCGGCCAGAAGCTCAACTGGTCGTCCTGCCCAGCCCCGACCGCGATGCAGGGCACCGGTGAGAAGCCGGGAAGCGAGTGGGAATGCGCCACTCTCAAGGCGCCGCTGGACTACGCGAAGCCCAGAGGCGAAACGATCGATCTGGCCATGATCCGCGCCAAGGCCACCGGATCGGGCAAGCGCCTCGGCTCCCTGGTGTTCAATTTCGGCGGACCCGGCGGCTCCGGTGTCTCCTCGCTCCCCGGTTTCGCCGCCGCCTACGACACCCTGCGCGCACGCTATGACCTGGTGAGCTTCGATCCGCGCGGGGTCGGCGAGAGCGCCGGGGTGCGGTGCCAGAGCGACGAGGAGATCGACGCCTCGGACGCCGTGGACAGCACTCCGGACGACGACGCCGAGGTCAAGACCGCGATGGCCGACGCCAAGGCGTTCATCAAGGGCTGCGAGAAGCGTTCCGGCAAGGTGCTCGCCCATGTGGACACCGTGAGCGCCGCGCGTGACATGGACCTCATGCGGCAGGTGCTGGGCGACGACAAGCTGTCGTACTTCGGCATCTCCTACGGCACCGAACTCGGCGGCGTCTACGCCCATCTGTACCCGAAGAGGGTGGGACGCGCGGTCCTGGACGCAGTGGTCGACCCCACCGAGGACCCCGAGCAGGGCTCCTACGGCCAGGCGAAGGGGTTCCAGCTCGCGCTCGACAACTACCTCAAGGACTGCGCCAAGAAAGGCATGGCCTGCCCGACCGGCGGCGACCCGGCGGCGGGCGCCGACCGGATCGTGGCCTTCCTGAAGAAGCTCGACAAGAAGCCGCTGTCCACCGAGAGCGGCCGCAAGCTCACCCAGGACGGGGCGCTGGGCGGTATCGCCGCCGCGCTCTACGACAAGGAGAGCTGGAAGTACCTGACGCTCGGGCTGCAGGAGGCGATGCAGCTCGAGGAGGGCAACATGCTGCTCGCGATGGCCGATTCGATGTCCGGCCGTGACGAGAACGGCCACTACAGCAATATCAACGCCGCCAACGCCGCCATCAACTGCGTGGACGACAGGCAGCGTTACACGGTGACCGACGTGAAGGCCCAGCTGCCGCGCTTCCGCAAGGCGTCACCGGTCTTCGGCGAGTATCTGGCCTGGGGCATGCTCGGCTGCACCGGCTGGCCGGTGGACGGCACCACGGACACCCCGGACGTCAGCGCCGAGGGCTCGGCGCCGATCCTCGTGGTCGGCAACACCGGCGACCCTGCCACCCCGTACGAGGGGGCCCGGAAGATGGTGCAGGAGCTGGGCAAGGGCGTGGGCGTCGAGGTCACCTACAAGGGGCAGGGCCATGGCGCGTACAACAGCGGCAACGCCTGTATGACGAAGACCGTGAACGCCTATCTTCTGGACGGGAAGGTGCCCGCGGGCGGCAAGACCTGCCGCTGACGCGCTCACTGCAGCCGTAAGGGGACCGACGGCAACCGTAAGGGGGCCGGATCGCCGTCGGCGCGGCGGTCCGGCCCCCTTACGGGCGGTGCGTACCGGAGATCAGTAGACCGGCTTGTCGGGCTCGATCTGGTTGACCCAGCCGATCACGCCGCCGCCCACATGGACGGCGTCGGAGAAGCCCGCGGACTTCAGGACGGCCAGGACTTCCGCCGACCGGACACCCGTCTTGCAATGCAAGACGATCTTCCTGTCCTGCGGAAGGTCCTGGAGGGCGCCGCCCATCAGGAACTCGTTCTTCGGGATCAGCCGGGCGCCGGGGATCGAGACGATCTCGTACTCGTTGGGCTCGCGGACATCGATGATGTCGATGTTCTCGCCGTCGTCGATCCACTCCTTGAGCTGCTTGGGAGTGATCGTCGAACCGGCCGCCGCCTCCTGGGCCTCGTCCGACACCACACCGCAGAACGCCTCGTAGTCGATCAGCTCGGTGACGGTCGGGTTCGGGCCGCAGACCGCGCAGTCCGGGTCCTTGCGGACCTTGACCTGGCGGTAGGTCATCTCCAGGGCGTCGTAGATCATCAGACGGCCGACCAGCGGGTCCCCGGTGCCGGTGAGCACCTTGATGGCCTCGGTGACCTGGATGGAGCCGATGGAGGCGCACAGCACGCCCAGAACGCCGCCCTCGGCGCAGGACGGGACCATGCCGGGCGGCGGGGGCTCCGGGTACAGGCAGCGGTAGCAGGGGCCGTGCTCGGACCAGAAGACCGACGCCTGGCCGTCGAAGCGGTAGATCGAACCCCACACGTACGGCTTGTTCAGCAGCACGCACGCGTCGTTGACCAGATAGCGGGTGGCGAAGTTGTCGGTGCCGTCCACGATCAGGTCGTACTGGGAGAAGATCTCCATCACGTTGTCCGCCTCGAGACGGCCCTCGTGCAGCACGACGTTCACGTACGGGTTGATGCCGAGTACCGAGTCACGGGCGGACTCCGCCTTGGACCGGCCGATGTCCGCCTGGCTGTGGATGATCTGGCGCTGCAGGTTGGACTCGTCGACCTCGTCGAACTCCACGATGCCGAGGGTGCCCACGCCGGCCGCGGCGAGGTACATCAGGGCCGGAGAGCCGAGGCCGCCCGCGCCCACACAGAGCACCTTGGCGTTCTTCAGCCGCTTCTGCCCGTCCATCCCGACATCGGGGATGATCAGGTGGCGCGAGTACCTGCGGACCTCGTCGACGGTGAGCTCGGGAGCCGGCTCGACCAGGGGTGGCAGCGACACGGGGACTCCGTAAGGGGAGGGAGCAGACGGTTCACCCCCGCGTGAGCGGGGTGGTTTTCTTCTTGTAACACTGCCACGCCCCATCTCATTCCATGACACGTGGTCCGAGTCGCGAGACGATTTCGTCCCAGTAGCCGGGCAGCGCCGTCCAGGGGGAATCAGTGCAGGTCCGCCCCTCGGGATGGGCCGTACGGTCGGTGAAGTAGATCGTGCCCGCACCCTGCCAGCGGGCGATCCTCAGCGCTTCCTCGAGATGCCGGCGGGGGACGCCGTGCACCTGGTGGCAGAACCGTTCGGGCGGATATCCCGCGGTCCACTCGGCCACCTGAGACCAGCGGTAGTCGGGCCACGAGCCCCGGAAGGTCACCAGCTGATCGGCGAGCTCCATATAGCCCTCATGCGGATGGATGCCCTGGCCGAGCACCAGATGGGCCCCGCCCAGCAGCGCGCGCAGCGTGGCCGCCGTACGGCGTACCTCCGGCAGTCCTGGGCGGTCCACGGGGCAGCGCTCCAGACAGAAGCCGTCGACCTGGTACCAGTCCAGGAAGTGGTTCGCATCACTGATCACCTCGCCGAAGGGGCGGGTGCCGCACCGCAGGTCGAGATGGCCCAGCACCCGTACGCCCGTGGCACGCAGCCGGGCCGCCGCCGTAAGGCAGTGCGGATCCCTGCGCGAGCCGGGGCCGCGGGCGACATTGAGGATCGCCCAGTGCAGGGGCGCGCCGGGGCGGGTGAGCTCGGCCCACTCGGTGGGCGCCACCAGGGGATGGGCGTAGCCGGGCACTCCGAAGCCCAGCCGGGCGGCGGTGGCCGGGACCTCGTGCCTGGGGTCCGCGGGGATCAGATGCGACATGCCGCCTCCATCCAGATGTCGGCGAGCGACTCCTCCAGCGGGATCCTGGAGCGCCAGCCGAGCCGGTCGCGGGCGGTGCGCACATCGGCCTGCTGCCAGCTGCCGCAGCCGTCCGGGTACGGGTAGGTGGCGCCTGCCGGGCCGCCGCCGTGCTCGCCCGCC
>NZ_JAAAYH010000369.1:0-9073 GCF_018035285.1 Streptomyces sp. MK37H
TCCGATCGACTTCATCGTCATCCATGTGACGCAGGAGACCTTCCCGGACGCGATGAAGATCTTCCAGGATCCGGCCAAGCAGGTGTCCACCCACTACATGGTCGCCTCGGCCGACGGCTACATCGGGCAGTTCGTCCGGGAGAAGGACGTCGCCTGGCACGCGGGCAACAAGGACTACAACAACCGCAGCATCGGCATCGAGCACGAGGGCTGGGTGGACGACCCCAAGTGGTTCACGGACGAGATGTACGCCTCGTCCGCCGCCCTGACCGCGGCCGTCTGCGACCGCTACGGCATCCCCAAGAACCGCGACCACATCATCGGCCATGTGGAGGTCCCCGGCACCGACCACACCGACCCCGGCCCGCTGTGGGACTGGGACCGCTATATGAGGCTGGTCAACGGAGGGAGCCGGGCACACCGCCGAGTCTGAGGCCGCGCACCGCGGCGTATGCCTCGTACGCCACGTGCGCCGCGAACCGAATGCCGAGCGCGCCGTGACACGGCCGAGACGAACCGGCCACCCCCGACCGCTAATCTGTGCGGGTCAAGAAACGCACGGAAGGGGCGGAACAGGTGGCGGACATCGAGGCGGCGCGCAAGGCGTTCGAGCGGTATGACCTCAACGGTGACGGCCAGATCACCGCGGCCGAGTACAAGAGCGTGATGGCGCAGCTGGGGGACCCGTATGTCACGGAGCCCGTCGCCCAGGCCGTCATCAACGCCCACGACTCCAACGGTGATGGGCTGCTCACCTTCGACGAGTTCTGGGCGGCCCAGAACAAGAGCGGCGAGAAGACCGCCTGAAACAGGTCGCGAGCGGACTGACTGAGCAGGCTGCACGCAGCTCCGCTGAGCAGGCCGAAGACCGGTTGACCGGGCCGTACGGACGACGGCGCGGCCGGCGCGTTCAGCGCCAGCCGCGCCGCTGTGCGCCGGCCCGCCGTCTGCGGTCGTTGCACAGCAGACAGCGGCCGTAGCCGGGCGGCAGCGGATCGTCCGGATCCCCGTACAGCGGGTCGACGGCCCCGCGCGGATGCTCCGGGCAGCCCGTGGCACCGTGCTCGGCGGTCAGCGATCCCGCCGCGGCGAGCGCCCGGCGCAGGGCGTCGGTGAGCAGCTCGGTCTCCGGCCCGGAGGGTGCGGCGTCCAGCGAGAAGGCGATGTCCGACGCGGTGGTGAGCGCGCTGCGGAGTTCGCGCAGGTCTGCGTAACTCATACCGGGCAGCGTAGGCGCCCCCACCGACAACGCCCCGAGGGGCCCGGGGCCTCCGGGACCGGGTCAGGCCCCGTCCTCCACGTCCTCCACGTTCTCCCCGTCCGCCACGTTCTCCGCCGTGTGGACGTCCGCCACGTCCTCCGTCTCCTCATCGGCGGTGAGCGCCGCCCGGCTGGGGTCGGCCCATGCCTGGAGCGCGGACTTGCTGGAGAAGTTCGCCACGTCCTTGTCCAGCGGGCGGTCGGTGTACTGGTGGATCCGCCACTTCGCCTTGATGCGCGGCTTGCCCGCCGTCACATAGTCCGCTATCCACAGGCCGTCGCCCGCGTACGACGTGGTGTCGTAGTTGAGCCAGAAGTTCCGGTTGCAGTAGAGCATCACCCGGTGCGTGGGCCGCAGCTTCTTGACCTCGCGGATGAACCGGTCCTTCTCGGCGTTGCTGGCGCGGGTGCCGGAACCGGTGGTCTCCCAGTCCACGGCGAGCAGATCGTGCTTCTGGGACGCGCACTTCTCGACGAAGTAGCGCGCCTGTGCCGAGATGTTGCCCGGCCACAGGAAGTGGTAGAAGCCGACGACGCATCCCGCCCTGCGCGCCCGGGACGCCTGCGAGGTCTGCTTCGGGTTGATGTACGACCGGCCTTCGGTGGCCTTGATGAAGACGAAGGCCAGTCCGTCCGCGTCGAACGTGGACTGGTGCGAACTCACGTCGATGCCGTGCAGCATGGCGCCTACCTCGGGTCAAGAACGGGTGAATACACGGGTGTTATTCCCCCTCTCGTACGCAGGACCCTACTGGGACGGGATCTCGATCCGCAGCCGTTCGGTGCCACACCAAGCGAGACGGGCGGGAGGAGAAGCGGACCCGAGGGTTTGGCCATCCCCCGGGCCCTGTGATGCCGCCCAACTGCGCACGCCCGCCCGGATGGGCACGGGTCAGTCTGATGTCGTCGTGTTCTTCCGTTGAACTACCGCTCCACGAAGCGGGGCGGGCCGGATTCGAACCGGCATCCGACGACCAAGCCCGTGCCCGGTCGGTGAGGCGATCGGCGGCGAATGCTGAGGCTGGAGCGAGAATCTGAGATTGAACGCGTGCCACGGGCGCACGGCCCGCTCGAAGACCGGGGGCTAAACCCGGCTGCCTCCTGGGACGGACCGTCCCCTCTCGTGACCAAGTGCTCGGGGAGGTGGTCAAAACCTCCCAACGCAACCGCGTGCATCACGACGAGCTTCAGTATCAGCTTGCGCTCCTCGCGCACCCCGCACCGCCGCTTGACCCGGCGGCCGGGGAGTCCATGACGCTACCCGAACAGGTAGCCGAAGACCACCTCGCCCACGCGCTGATCGGTGACCTCGACGCCGTTGGCCTCCTCGCGGGCGTACTTGACCGCCTGCTGGAGCTTCTCCACCCGGTCGAGCACCTCATTGACGCGCCGCGCCGGGAGGGCGCCGGAGAACTTCACGGTCGTCCAGTAGCCGACCGGGATGTCCTCGTAGTACACCTCGACCTGCGCCGGGTGCTTCTCCGTGGCCTCCGCTTTCACATGGTTCCTGGGCACCTTCTTCGTACGGACGGTCCGCACGGCCTCGGTCTTCCAGCAGTCCGTCGACGGGTCCAGCGACCACGACTCGGCGGCGTCCAGGGTCGGCAGCCTGCGGATGAAGGTGGCGAGATCCGTCAGCTGCTTCTCCAGGAACAGCAGATACGAGACCGGCACATCACGCAGCAGCGTGCGCCCCTCGACCTCGATGTCCGCCCGGGCCTCGCAGTTCGTCCAGTCCTTGGTGGCGGTCACATCGAACAGCCGGGTCAGCGTCGTCGCGGTCTCCCGAAGGATGTCCTCCGCCTTCACCTGCACCCGCGTCGACTCGGGCGGCAACTGCTCGCCCTCCTCGTCCTTCGGCTGATACGTCCGGGAAATCCCCGCCAGCAGCACCGGCTTGTCCAGCCGGCGCTGGGACGCCGTCAGGTCCGCTTGCGTCTTGGACTTGACGCCCTTCTCCACTGCGATGATCTGATTGAGTTTCGCCACGTGAGGGACGCTAGCAGTGCCGAACGCCCGCTCTCGAACGATATTCGAGGCGGCCTTCAGGGACGTTCCCGTCCCCGCAGCGGACGGACAGTCCGTGCGTACCAGGCCGACGAAGTCACCGCCGGCCCGGCCGCGAGACCGGCCACGGCGATGAGAAAGACGACGATCAGCCAGGTCAGAAGGGTGAAAACGGGGCCGAGCGGGCCGAAGTCGGCGAGGCTGCGGGCCATGGCCACGGGCATGAGCAGCCGGGAGAGATAACCCAGCAGGACGGTCCCCACACCGGCGAGCACGGCGCCCGGCAGCAGGTGCGTCCAGGTGACGCGGCCGCTCAGCAGGAGATGCTGGGTCCACCACCACAGCAGAACGGCGGACAGCAGGGACAGCGCCAGCCCGGAGACGATGCCCGTACCGAACCCCTTGCGCACCGGCGCCTGGACGAGGAGCACCGCGAGCCAGACGAGCAGCCACAGCAGCCAGCGCCACGCCGTGACGCGCACCGCCGCCCTGGGCAGCCCCCAGCACCGTTCGCAGATCGCCTGGAGCGCCCTGCTGAACGCCGTCGCGGACACCAGGGCGACCAGCAGTCCGACGACCCCCGAGGTGTTCTTGGCCGTTCCCCGGGTGGTGAACGTACGGCGCACCTCGTCGAGGACGTCACCGCGCACGCCCACCACCGAGCGCAGGGAGTCGGCCAGGAGGTTCTGGAGCGTGTCGGGGACGAAGGCCGCCACCGCCATCAGCAGGGGGAGGGCGGTGAGGAACGCCTGGGCCGCCAGCCGGGTGGCGGCTTCCAGCACGTTCACCGCCACCAGCCGCTCCAGGAACCGGGCGGCCGGGCCGCCGCCGATCGCGGTCGTGACGCGCTCCCACAGCGTCCGCGGCGCCCTCATGGCATACCGCCCGGCCGTCAGGGATGCCCGGGACGGCCGCCCGCCGCGGGGCCGTCGGGCACGGGGCCGTTCGCCGCGGGGCCTGACGCCGTGGGCCCGGAGGCCGTGGGGCCGTTCGCCGCTGGCCCGGACGCCCCGGCGAGGACGCCGATCAGCGCCAGGACCCCCATGACGATGCCGAGGACGAGCCCGACGGACGCCGGAGTGGGGTGGTTCCACAGCACCAGGGCCAGCGCGCCGCCCGTGATCGCCACGCCGGTGGTCCAGGCCCGATGGGTGTCCAGCCAGCGGCCGAAGCCCCCGGTGCGGGCTCCGACGCGAGCCAGGCCCCGGCCGATGGCGCCGGTGCCGCGCGCCGCCGCCGAGCGCACGACGCGGGCCCCGCGCCCGGGGCCGTACAGATACGCGGCGAGCGCGGTGACGATCGCGACGACGAGAAGGGTGCGGGTGCTTTCGCGCAGGAAGCGTACGAGCGTGTCGAAGATGAAGGCCGCCGGGTCCCGGGGCAGGGTCGTGGGCGGGACGGAGTCCAGGTAGACGCCGCGCACCACGGCCAGGCCGACCAGTAGCGCGACCATCATCACCGCCGTGCCGATCCCGGCGGCCAGCAGCGTGATCCGATGCGCGGGGGAGACCCACACGGCGAGCGCGGCGAGCACGATCGTCACGGCGGGCAGCCAGGTGCCGACGATGTCGAGGAGTCGCATCGCGCCTTGTGCCTCGTCCAGCTTGTCCGTCCGCACCAGCGTGAACTGCCGGTCGATGTGCGGGATCTTGGCGGCCTTCTCGTAGCCCGCCCGGACGAGGCGCTGTTTGACGTTGTCGACAAGGGTGCCGATGTCCAGGACGATCGCGTTCCCACGGGCCTGGACCGCGCTGGTGCCCTCACCGGTGAGGACCTTGACGACGGCGGCGTGGGCGCGGCGGTTGGCCGCGTCCCACACCAACGGGAACTGATCGCTGGTGATCACCTTGTGGACCACGCGGTGCACGGCGTTGGAGAGGGCGCTCTCCAGCGGCCCGCCGAGCATCCGGGTGCCGTCCACGACGACGGACGGGGCTCCGGTCCTGTCCAGGTTCCTGGCGAGATGGGCCGTGATGGCGGGCACGTCGACCCGGTCGACCACGCGTTTGGTGAGCCGGTTGGTGACGGTGGACTGGACACCGGGGTTCCTGGCGATCGGGGCGACGGTCTGGACATACCGGTGGGGGTCGGTGATCTCTTCGTGCAGCCAGGTGGCGACGACGGCGAGCGGGGAGAGCAGGACCGCGAGGACGAGCAGCACACACGCGCCCGCGTGGCGAAGCCGCCGGTGGCGTACGGCCGCGGCCCCGCGCAGCCGCTCGTACTCCCGTCGCTCGCTCCCGCTCAGCGGGTGGGGCTCGGCGGGGCCGGAGGCGTCGGCGGACGGATCCATAGGGTCCTCCCTCGCGCGGGACGGAGGGAAGCGCCACCGGAGGCGCCGCCGGATGGCGGGCCGCCGGGGAATGGCGGTGTCACGGCGCTGGTCACCCGGGCGGGCGGCACATCTCCTCGATCCGCGGTCCGAGGTTCTGGAAACGCGGCGACGGGCCGTTTTGATTCGCGGCCGGGAGCCGGGAGCCGACGTGGTGATGGCCGTGACGCAACGGAGCCGGCCGTCACGGTCGCCGTGGCGAACCCCTCACCCTGCGTACTCCGCTCCGCCGCCACATCGCGCCGGTGGCCCTGCGCGTACGGGTCCCGAGACACCGCCCCGGGGGTGCTGGCCGTCAGACCGGCCATGGACTGGCGCAGGGTGCGGCGACTGGCGACGCTGACCACCGTCGGACGGCGGCGGGGCGCGGATCGCACCCATCACGGTTATGGCGCATGCGGGTGCAGCGCGCCGCCCTCCCCGTCCGCCGGGAAACGGAGGGCCCAGGCGTCGGCCGTCCACTCGACCCCGCCTCGCTCCGGCCGGAGGAACGCGACGCGATCGCTGGTCATCCGGTGGTCGAAGCGCAATTCGGCGACGCTGTGCACCGCCTGCACCACGCCGGTACGGCCACTGGCCGGGTCGTACGCCACCTGGCCGGGGGCGGGCATTGGACGGTGGTTGGGCTGTGGCTGATGGAGCTGGTGGTTCATACGGCTCGTCCTTCGGGCTGCCGGGGGATGTGGACGGTGTGGGCGGGGTGGCGTCGGCGCAGTACCTCGTAGTCGGTGGCCTTGCTGTAGTCCCCGGCTCGTTTGGCCTGTTCGCGCAGTGCCGCGTAGTGGCGGCAGGTGGGGCAGGTGTCGTTCAACGGTCACTCTCCGGTGGGTGTGGGTGAGAGGTGGCGCGGCTGGTGGCGCCGTGCGAGGTCTTCGGGGAGCGCCCCGCAGAAGAGGACGTACGGAGTCCCTCCCGCCGATGGCTCGGCCGGACCCACCGCAACCCAGCCACGTCGCCGCGCCACTTCCCGCATCTCGCGGGTGACCCGGTCCGCGACGCGATGTCGGGTGGATTCGGTGATGTGTTCGGAGGGAAACACCATGGGGGGTTCTTCCTGACCTGGATGTGTCTTGCGAGCTTTAATCACTCTGTGTACTCCCAGCGTTGCCCTGCGGGGCCGCGCGCAACAGGGATCGGGGCACACCAAGAGGCTTGGGGTGAGGGGAGAACCACAGGTGAGTGAGGCCAAGGAAGGCCAGGAACCGTCCAGCGGGGCGGCGTTCCTCGGAGCCGAGGTACGGACCTGGCGGTTACAGGCGGAGCTGAGCCAGCGGGAGTTGGGCCTGAAAGCCAACTACGGACAGCAATATGTGGCCAAGGTGGAGGCGGGTGAGCGGCTGGCCAGTCCCGAGTTCGCCGACGCGTGCGATCGGGTCTTCGGTACACCGGGCACGTTCGCGCGCCTGAGGGAGCGGGCCAGCCAGCATGGCTATCCGGACTGGTTCGTGCCGTACGTGCAGTTGGAGCGGCAGGCGACGGGCATCTCGAACTACTCGGCGGCGCTAGTCATGGGCATGCTTCAGACGGCCGAGTACGCGCGGGAGGTCTTCCAGGCCACGCATCCCCGGAAGAGCACGAGCAAGATCGATGAGCTGGTGGATGGGCGACTGCGGAGGCGGGAGGTGATGGAGAAGGACACGCCTCCGCTGCTCTGGTGCGTTCTGAACGAGGCGTGTCTACGGACTGCGGTGGGTGGCCCAGGGGTCATGGCCGTACAGCTCGCCCGCCTCCTGGAGGAGGCGGAGTCTCCGCACATCACCCTCCAGGTACTACCGTTCGCGGTGGGCGCACCCGCGACGTCAGAGAGTTACACGCTTCTGACGTTCGATGAAGGTCCCAACGTCGCCTACGTGGATACGGCAATGGCAGGCCAACTGATCGATTCACCGGATGCGGTGGCAAACGCGACAGCCACCTACGACTGGCTGCGGGCTGCCGCTCTCCATCCCGAACAGTCACTGTCCATGATCCGTAGTGCAATGGAGGAATACACCCGATGAGGATTGCCCTCGACCTGTCCCGTGCTGAGTGGGTCAAGTCCAGCTACAGCAACGGTAATGGAGGTGAGTGCGTGGAATTCGCACCCGACATAGCCACCACTGCCGGTGTCGTCCCCGTCCGGGACAGCAAGCACCCGGCAGGCCCCGCCCTCGCCTTCTCCACGGAGGCGTGGACTTCCTTCACTGCCGCCGTGCGCAGCGGAGAGTTCCCGGCGCTCTGAGGCACCGGTCGTGGTCGGTGGGCGTCAGGCATGGTCAATCGTTGTGGCGATGCCGGACGCCCCGAGAAGTTCAGCAAGCAGGGAAACCTCTACCAGGGTTCCGCGATATCCTTCTTCCTCGGTCAGCTCCTTGGCTGATTGCTTCGCCTCGCCGATGGATACCCCGAAGGCATTGCGGAACGCTCTGAGGACCTTTCCTCCCGAACTGATCGGCCCCTCGACCCGGAGTCGCCGATACCCGTGCTCGGCCAGGATGGGCTGCCGCACTTCTTCCGGAGCGACGCCCCAATCACCGTCGTGCGAAACCCCACAGTCGTCGCAGGCCCACTCAAGCTCCCAGCGGAGCCTGCCCTCCTTCACCAATTGCACCGCCCACCCCTCCAGTGGTCGGCAGCAATTGGCACACGGCTCAACAAGCCTGGCTGCCTGCTCGATCATTGTTCACATCGAGTAGTAGTCTCGTGGAAATACAGAGACTCCGTGCACCTCTTCATCGGGATCATCCGGGGCGGGCGTGAAGAGGGCGAAACCGAGATCGGCGAACTCGACGCCTTGGTCGTCTTCTGTTCCCTCAATGCCGCGTTCTCGCAGGTCGCCGAGGACATGCCTGTAGGGGCGGCCAAAGAGCGTGATCCCTTGATGTGTCACCTGTGCTTCTGGGGTGACTTCGATGAATTCCAGTGAGTCCTCTCCGTCGAAGGACAGGAGCAGCCCCTTCTCCGTGAAATGGTCAGTCGGGCTCTCTGAGTCACCCCGCTGGAATGACGTGAAGGAGCCGAGCCTCTCACGCAGCTCGGCCCTGGACTCGCCAAATCGGACAGAGTCGAGCCCCTCGTTCGGGGCGATTGTGTAACGCGCCACTCTGTTTCACCAACCCTTGGGGAGGAAGTAGATCATTTCCTTGATCGCGTCGTCGTATTTATTGCCGAACTGCCGCCTGATGTCTGCGATGTCCATATTGATGGCGTCGCGGTGGCGGTTCTGGCTGATGAGATTTCTCTGCTGCGCTCGATGTGACATTGCGGCTCTGCTGCGCCCCCAGCTGGCCGTCCTGTAGTGATCTATCTTATCCATTTGAATTGCAGGCCCTCGATCGCGTGGGAGGCCATTGATCGAATCTGGGGGCATGTGGTTGATCTCGGTACCCGGAATGTTTCTCTTGTAGTCGGTGGCCGGGTCCTTGAGCTGCTTGTACCTACCTCCTCGGTATACGTGGCCTGGTGGGGCGTAATCCGGGGCCAGGCCGAAGGGGT
>NZ_JAAAYH010000037.1:0-38177 GCF_018035285.1 Streptomyces sp. MK37H
GGCGCCGGCCAGCGAACGGACCCGGGCGCGAAGAAACATTTCTTCAGCCAGGGCGCGGTCGGCGGCGTCGCGGGTGCGGTAGGCCCAGGGGAGCGGGGTGAAGTACGGCCCCAGCGCCTCGAAGACGCGGGCCGCGTCGGAGAACAGCAGCGCGCCCCACAGGGCGTGTGCCAGATGGTTGAGATCGAGCAGGGAACTCGTTGTGACATCCGCGTGGTCGAACCAGCCGTGCAGCGCCTTCCTCGCGTCCCGGGTGGCGTCCTCGGTGGCCCAGTGAAGGTCGAGCGCCTTCTCGTAGCCCCGTTCCTCGCGGTACCGCTCGACATGCACGTACAGCGGCAGCACCTGCAGCGCGGAGCCCTCGGGCGCGCCCGGGACCACCCACTGCACGAAGTTGACCGCCTCGGCCAGCGAACCCCCGGCCCGCCGGGCGTACACGAACTGCAGCATCCGGTGGTACGCCTCGCGGTTGTACGGATCGCGCCGGTCGGCCTCCGCCAGCAGCCCCCAGGGTCCGGGGAACAGCAGCGGACCCGGCGGGGCCACCCGGTGTTCCTCCTGCCGCTGCTTCTTGTCCAGCTGGGCCAGGGCCAGCAGACACACCCAGGGCACCGGATCCGCCGGGGAGTGATGCGCGGCCAGCTGGCAGGACTGCCACGCCTCCCGCCACAGCTCCCGGGTGCGGGGGTGTCCCTCGCGGTGAGCGCGCACCGCGCGCTCCACCCCGACCCGGGTGTGCATCACCAGCGCCGCCACGCTCTGCGGCTCCTCGGTCCGCCACGCGTCCACCACATTGGATCCGGCGGCGGCCGTGGCCAGCACCTGGGTGCGCTGGGTCCACAGCGACCAAGTGGGAGTCTCCGCGAGCAGATTGCGCATCGATATCCAGCGTCCGGTGCGCAGATCCTGCAGCGCGACGCGCAGCCCGCCGTCATAGCCCGCGGGGTGGTACACGGGACGGAACTCTTCCTCGGGCATCGGATGACTTTCGTACGGAGCTGACGTACCGGACGCGGGAAACGAGGGGCCTGGGGGATGGTTGCAGGGATCTTATAGTCCCGGTGCAACGATTCGGGAACGGGGGACTCCGGTCCGTGCCCGAACGGGCCGTCTTGACGCCCGCCCCGCGCCTGCACCAGGCTTTCCGGCGAGATCCGCGCCCCGTCCCGCGAGCGCGCCGTCCCCCGAGCCCGAAGCGATCCGCCCGTCCCGAGCGAAGAACCGGACATGCTGCCTGCAGAGCGTCGCCACCGCACCCCGGCCGACCCCGCGACCGGCCCGGTCCTCGCCGTCGACCAAGGCACCTCGGGCACCAAGGCGCTGGTGCTCTGCCCCGAGCGCGGGGTGATCGGCTCCGCCGAGGTGCCCGTACGGCCCCGCCATCTGCCCGGTGGACTGGTCGAGGTCGATCCGGCCGCGCTGCTCACCTCGGTCATCGAGGCGGGGCGCCAGGCGCTCGCGGCCGCGGGGGAGCCGGTCGTGGCGGTGGGGCTGGCCAACCAGGGCGAGACCGTGCTGGCCTGGGACCCCGTCACGGGAGAGCCGCTGACGGACGCGCTGGTCTGGCAGGACCGACGGGCCCACACGGTGTGCGAGCAGCTCGCGCCGCACGCCGAGACGCTGCGCGAACTCACCGGCCTGCCCCTCGATCCGTACTTCGCGGCGCCCAAGATGGCGTGGATCCGGCGCCATCTGACCGACGAGGGCGTGGTCACCACCAGCGATGTCTGGCTTGTCCACCGGCTCACCGGCGCGTTCGTCACCGATGCCGCCACCGCCGGGCGCACCGGGCTGCTCGACCTCGACCGCGTCGCCTGGTCCCCGAAGGCGCTGGACCTCTACGGGCTGACCGCCGAACGGCTGCCGCGCGTCGTCGACGCCGCCGGGCCGGTCGGCACCACCACGGCCTTCGGCGGCGAGGTTCCGCTCACCGGACTCTTCGTCGACCAGCAGGCCGCCCTGCTGGCGCAGCGGGTGACCGAACCGTCCACCGCCAAGTGCACCTACGGCACCGGCGCCTTCCTCCTCGCCCAGACCGGCGACCGGCCCCTGCGCGGCCCCCACGGCCTGGTCTCCTGTGTGGCCTGGCGGTTCGGCGGGCGCACCAGCTACTGCCTGGACGGGCAGGTGTACACCGCCGCCTCCGCGGTGCGCTGGCTCAGCGACCTGGGGGTGATCCAAGGGCCCCAGGACCTCGACCCGGTCGGGGGGACCGTGCCCGACGCCGGGGGCGTCACCTTCGTACCGGCGCTCGCCGGACTCGCCGCGCCGTGGTGGCGCGGCGACCTCAAGGGCTCGCTGACCGGGCTCGGCCTCGACACCACCGCCGGACATCTGGTGCGCGCCCTGTGCGAGGGCATCGCCGCCCAGGTCGTGGAGATCGCCGAGGCGGCCGCCTCCGACCTGGGCGCGCCGCTGACCGTCCTGCGCGTCGACGGGGGACTGACCCGCTCGGCGCTGCTGATGCAGACCCAGGCCGATCTGCTGCAGCGGCCGGTGGAGGTGTCGGCGCTGCCGGACGCCACGGCGCTGGGCGTGGGCGCCGCCGCGCGGATGGGGCTCGACCCGGGCCTGACGGTCGAGGAGGCGGTCCCCGCGTGGGAGCCCGCCGCCGTCTACGAACCGCGGATCAGCGCGGAGCGGGCCGCCGAGCGGCTGGCCGCCTTCCGCTCGGCCGTGGCCGCGCTGCTGGACCACGCGCCGACGGCCGCCGCCCACGACTGAGGACCACCCGGGCACCAGCAGCCGTGTCCACCACCGAGCAAGGGACCAGCATGACCGTTACGACCACGGGTGACCTCCCCGACGAGGTCTACGACGTGGCCATCATCGGCGCCGGGGTGGTCGGCGCCGCCATCGCCCGCGAACTGGCCCGGTACCGCTTGCGGACCGCCCTGGTCGAGGCGTCGAACGACGTCGGCAACGGCACGTCCAAGGCCAACACCGCGATCCTGCACACCGGCTTCGACGCCACCCCGGGCACCCTGGAGGCCCGCCTGGTGCGCGAGGGCTACCAGCGGCTGACCGCCTACGCCGCCGAGACCGGCATCCCGCTCGAACCGCTCGGCGCGCTGCTCGTCGCCTGGGACGGGGAGCAGCTCGCCGCGCTGCCGTCACTCGCCGAGAAGGCCGCGCGCAACGGCTACGACGAGACGGCCATCCTCGACGCGGACGCCGTCTACGCCCGCGAGCCCCGTCTGGGACCGGGCGCCCTCGGCGCGCTCGAGGTCCCCGGCGAGAGCGTCATCTGCCCCTGGACGACGACGCTCGCCTACGCCACCCAGGCGGTCCGCGCGGGCGTCGACCTGCATCTGAACTGCCCGGCCGGGGCCATCGCCACCGGCGCGGACCACCACGAGATCGCCACTCCGCGCGGGGTGCTGCGCACCCGTCATCTGGTGAACGCCGCGGGGCTGTACTCGGACGAGATCAACCGGCGGCTCGGCCACCAGGAGTTCACCGTGACCCCGCGTCGCGGCGAGCTCATCGTCTTCGACAAGTTCGCCCGCGGCCTGGTCGACCACATCCTGCTGCCGGTGCCCACCGCGCTCGGCAAGGGCGTGCTGGTGTCGCCGACCGTGTACGGCAATGTGATGCTCGGCCCCACCGCCGAGGACCTCGACGACAAGACCGCCACCGGATCGTCGGCCGACGGACTGGCCTCGCTCCGCGAGAAGGGCGCGCGGATCCTGCCGGAGCTGCTGGAGGAGGAGGTCACCGCCGTCTACGCCGGACTGCGCGCCGCCACCGAGCACGGCGACTACCAGATCCACACCGACCCCGGACGGCGGTATGTCGCCGTGGGTGGCATCCGCTCCACCGGGCTCACCGCCTCCATGGCGATCGCCGCGCATGTGGCGGAACTCCTCGTCGACTGCGGGCTGGACCCCGGGGCCGAGCGGGAGATCGAGCCCGTGCGGATGCCCACCATCGGCGAGGCGTTCCCGCGCCCCTACCAGCGCGCCGACCTCATCGCCGCCGACCCCGCGTACGGCACCGTGGTCTGTCACTGCGAACGCGTCACCCGGGGCGAGATCCGCGACGCGCTGACCGCCACCGTGCCACCGGCCTCGCTGGACGGCCTCCGGCGCCGCACCCGGGCCCTGGCCGGGCGCTGCCAGGGATTCTTCTGCGGCGCCGCGGTGCGCGCCCAGTTCGAGGCGGCCACCGCGGCCCAGGACCGGACGGAGGCCCGGCGATGACCCCCACCGACCGTACCCACCGCACCGTCGACGTCCTGGTCATCGGGGCCGGACCGGCCGGACTCGCGGTCGCCGCGCGGCTGGCCGCCGCCGGGGTGAACCGGGTCGAGGTCCTCGACCGCGAACAGCGCGCGGGCGGCATCCCCCGCCACTGCGGCCACACCGGATTCGGACTGCGCGATCTGCGCCGGGTGATGACCGGACCGGACTACGCCCGCCACCACATCGACGCCGCCATCCGCGCCGGGGCCGTGCTGCGCACCGGTGTCACGGCCACCGGCTGGGCGGCGCCGCGGACCGTGGACATCACCGGCCCGACCGGCCTGGAGCGGATCACCGCCACGGCCGTCGTCCTGGCCACCGGAGCCCGGGAACGCCCGCGCAGCGCCCGCCTGGTGCCCGGCACCCGGCCGGCGGGCGTCTTCACCACCGGGCAGTTGCAGCAGGCCGTCCATGTGCACCACCAGAGCGTCGGCCGCCGCGCCGTCATCGTCGGCGCGGAACGGGTCAGCTACTCCGCGGTGGCCACCCTGCGCCGGGCCGGGGCCGAGGTCGCCGCCATGGTCACCGACCAGCCCCGCCACCAGACCCACCCGGCGCGCCACCTCGGCACCCGGCTGCGCCACGGCGTATCCCTGGTCACCGACGCCACCGTGGCCGAACTGACCGGCCGGGGGCGGCTGGAGAGCGTACGGCTGCGGCACCGGGACGGCAGGACCGCGGCCATCGGCTGCGACACCGTGGTGTTCACCGGCGACTGGATCCCCGACCACGAACTGGCCAGAAGCGCCGGGATCGCGCTCGACCCCGGCACCCGGGGCCCGGCCACCGACGCCGAGTTCCGCACCGGCGAGCCCGGGGTCTTCGCCGTGGGCAATCTGCTGCACCCGGTCGAGACCGCCGATATCGCCGCCCTCGACGGCCGGTTCGCCGCCGAGCCCGTACTGCGCCATCTCGCGGGTGTGCCATGGACCCCGGGACCGCTGCCGGTGCGGGTCGAGGCGCCGCTGCTGTGGATCTCACCCAACCGGCTCACCCCGGACGGGCCCCGACCGCCGCGCGGCCGGTTCACCCTGCGCACCACGCGGTTCCTGACCCGGCCGGTGCTCACCGTCAGCCAGGACGGCCGGACGCTGCACCGCGGGCGCCTTCCTCACACGGCGGCGCCCAACCGGCCGTTCCACCTGCCCGCCGACTGGATCGCCGGAGCCGACGCACACGGCGGCCCCGTGCGTATCACCGCGGACTGACCGGGCCTCAGCCGAGGCCCCCGGGCATACCGCGCAGCCGCTCCATATCGCGCCGGTCGCGCTTGGTGGGGCGGCCCGTCCCGCGGTCGCGCAGCCCGATCGGCACGGTGTGCTCGCGCGGAGGGGGAGGCGGGCTGTTGTCGACGTAGCACTCCACCGCCACCGGCGCCCCGACCCGCTTGCGCACGATGCGCGAGACGACCACGATCCGGTCGCGCCCCGCATGGCGCAGCCGCACCTCGTCCCCGGGCCGCACCGTGTGCGCGGGCTTGACGCGCTCGCCGTTGACCCGGACGTGCCCCGCGCGGCAGGCCGAGGACGCCATGGAGCGCGTCTTCGTCAGCCGCACGGACCAGATCCAGCTGTCCACCCGTACGGACCCCTCGTCTGAAGCCATACCCCGACTCTAATGTCTAAGGTGCGACGCATGAGCGCACATTTCGACGTGGTGGTCCTGGGAGCCGGGCCGGGCGGCTATGTCGCCGCGATCCGCGCCGCCCAGCTGGGCCTGACCACGGCCGTGGTCGAGGAACGCTACTGGGGCGGCGTCTGCCTGAACGTGGGCTGCATCCCGTCCAAGGCCCTGCTGCGCAACGCCGAACTGGCCCATCTGTTCATCCACGAGGCCAAGGACTTCGGCATCCGGGTGAACGGCGATGTCACCGTGGACTACCGGGACGCGTTCGAGCGCAGCCGCAAGGTGGCCGACGGACGGGTCAAGGGCGTCCACTATCTGATGAAGAAGAACAAGATCACCCAGTTCGAGGGGCGGGGCAGCTTCACCGGACCCCACGACATGCTGGTCACCCGCTCCGGCGGCGGCACGGAGACGCTCACCTTCGACCACTGCGTCATCGCCGCGGGCTCGATCACCAATCTGCTGCCCGGCACCTCCCTCAGCGAGCGGGTGGTGACCTATGAGGAGCAGATCCTCTCGCCCACCCTGCCCGGCAGCGTCCTGATCGCGGGCGCGGGCGCCATCGGCGTGGAGTTCGCGTACATCATGCACAGCTACGGGGTGCAGGTGACGCTGGTGGAGTTCATGGACCGGATCGTGCCCCTGGAGGACGAGGAGGTCTCCGCCGAGCTCACCCGGCGCTTCCGCAGGCTCGGCATGAACATCCTGACCTCCACCCGGGTGGAGGCGATCAACGACGCGGGCC
The DNA here is from genome assembly GCF_018035285.1 of Streptomyces sp. MK37H. NCBI lineage: Bacteria > Bacillati > Actinomycetota > Actinomycetes > Kitasatosporales > Streptomycetaceae > Streptomyces > Streptomyces sp. MK37H. The sequence continues at coordinate 6,616 of NZ_JAAAYH010000037.1, forward strand.
CCGCGGTCAAGGTCATGGTGACCACCGGCGGCCAGCGGCAGACCCTCCAGGCCGCCCGGGTGCTCCAGGCCATCGGGTTCCGGCCGCGGGTGGACGGATACGGGCTGGAGCGCACCGGCGTCCGGCTGACCGAACGGGGCGCCATCGGCATCGACGGCCGGTGCCGCACCAATGTGCCGCACATCTTCGCCATCGGTGACGTCACCGCCAAGCTGATGCTGGCCCACGCCGCCGAGGCCATGGGCATCGTCGCGGCGGAGACCATCGCCGGGGCGGAGTCCATGGAGCTCGACTATGTGATGATCCCGCGCGCCACCTTCTGCCAGCCGCAGATCGCCAGCTTCGGCTGGGCCGAGGCCCAGGCGCGCGAGCGCGGCTTCGACGTCCGGGTGGCGAAGTTCCCGTTCACCGCCAACGGGAAGGCCCAGGGGCTCGGCGACCCCGTCGGCTTCGTGAAGCTCATCGGCGACGGCCGCCACGGTGAACTGCTGGGCGGCCATCTCATCGGCCCCGAGGTCACCGAGCTGCTGCCCGAGCTCACCCTCGCCCAGCAGTGGGATCTCACCGTGCACGAGGTGGCCCGCAACGTCCACGCCCATCCGACCCTCAGCGAGGCGGTGAAGGAGGCCGTCCACGGGCTCGCCGGACACATGATCAATTTCTGACCGCGGATGCTCCCACCCCGGCCGCCACCAGGTGTGCGACCCGCGGATGTGCGTTAGACAGAGCATGTGAGAGTGCGCTCGGCGCTGGGCTCGCGCAGTGTCGGCGGGCAGGTGTTCGCCCTGATGCTGATCATCGTGACGCTCCTGGTGCTCGCCGCGGGTGCCACGCTGTCCCTCCAGGCGCGCGGCAGCCGGGACAACCAGGCCCGGGGCCGTGCCCTGACCGTCGCACGGACCGTCGCCGCCGCCCCCGGCGTCCAGCAGGCGCTGGAGTCCCGCGACCCCTCCAGGACCCTCCAGCCCTACGCCGAGAAGGTCCGGCGGCGGACCGGTGTCGACTACATCGTGGTGACCACCCCCCGGGGCATCCGGTGCAGCCATCCGAACCCCAAGCTGATCGGCAAGCGCGTCGACCGCGGCATCTACCCGGCCACAGTGGGCCGGGCCTTCACCGACAAGACCCCGGGCGTCACCCGCCCGGCCCCCTCGATCCGGGCCGCCGTGCCGGTCACCAACGCCCGGGGCCGGGTGATCGGCGTCGTCAACGCCGGGGTCTCCCTCCCCTCCGTGGCCCGCACGGTCAGCCGTCAACTGCCGATGATCTACGGCTCCACGGCCTTCGCCCTCCTCCTGGGCGGGGGCGGTGCGGCGCTCGTGGCCCGGCGGCTGCGGCGGCAGACCCACCGGCTCGGCCCCGCCGAGATCACCAGGATGTACGAACACCACGACGCCGTGCTGCGCTCGGTCCGGGAGGGGGTGCTGATCCTCGGCGACGAGGGACGGCTGCTGCTCGCCAACGACGAGGCGCTGCTCCTGCTGGGCCTCGCGCGCGACGCACACGGACGGCAGATCACCGACGTCGGCCTGCCCCCGGAGATCGCCGGGCTGCTCACCTCGGGGCGCGAGGCCACCGACGAGGTGTACGAGGTCGGGAACCGGCTGCTGGCGGTCAACCAGCGCCCGGCGGAGCGGGGCGGACAGCCCTGGGGCAGCGTCGCCACCCTGCGGGACACCACCGAGCTGCGCGCCCTGACGGACAAGGCCGACCGGGCCTACGCACGCCTCCAGCTGCTGTACGAGGCGGGTGTCCGCGTGGGCAGCAGCCTCGACATGGAAGGCACCGCCGAGGAACTCACCCGGGTCGCCGTGCCGCGTTTCGCCGACTACGCCACCGTCGATCTGCACGAGGCCGTGCTGGGCGGCGAGGAGCCGGGCGACCGGGACTCGCCGCTGCGCCGGGCCGCCTTCAGCGGCATCCGGCAGGACCCTCCGCTGCGCCGGGTCGGTGAGCGCGTCTCGTCCTTCCCCGTCACCCAGCGGGCCGGTGGCACCGGCCAGGCGCGCGTGTTCGCCGTAGGCGAGCTGCCGTCCTGCCCCGACTGGACGCCCCAGGACCCGGAGCGGCTGGGGCGGGTGAGTGAGCACGGCATCCACTCGCTGCTGACCGTGCCGCTCAGTGGGCGCGGCGTCCGGCTGGGCCAAGCGGCGTTCTGGCGCTCGGGGGACACCCCGCCGTTCGACGAGGAGGACCGGACCTTCGCCGAGGAGCTGGCCGGTCAGGCGGCCGTCGCCATCGACAACGCCCGCCGCTACGCGCGCGAGCACGCCACCACCCTGGCCCTGCAGGAGAGCCTGCTGCCGCGCGGCCGCCCCGAGCAGCAGGCCGTCGTCGCCGCCCAGCGCTATCTGCCCGCCCCCGGCGGGGTGCGGGGCGACTGGTTCGACGTCATCCCGCTGTCCGGGGCCCGGGTCGCCCTCGTCGTCGGCGATGTCGTCGGCCATGGACTGCACGCCGCCGCGACCATGGGCCGGCTGCGCACCGCCGTGCGCAACTTCTCCGTCGTGGACCTTCCCCCCGATGAGCTGCTCGCCCGGCTCGACGACGTGGTCGACCAGGTCGACCGGGAGGAGACCGCCACGGGCGGCGGCGCCGGGGCCGCCGGGGCCACCTGTCTGTACGCGGTCTACGACCCGGTCTCCCGGCACTGCACCCTGGCGCGGGCCGGCCATCCACCTCCGGCCCTGGTCCATCCCGGCGGCTCGGTGACCTTCCTCGACCTGCCCGCGGGCCCGCCGCTGGGACTCGGCAGCCGGCTGTACGAGGCGGCCGAGACGGAGCTGCCCGAGGGCAGCCGCCTCGTCCTCTACACCGATGGGCTGGTCCAGGACCGCGAACGGGACTTCGAGGCCGGGCTCGACCAGCTGCGGGACGCCCTCACCGATGCCGACCCCGACCCGGAGCGGGCCTGCGACACCGTGATGGCCGCCCTGCTCTCACCGCGCCGCACCGACGACGTCTGCCTGCTCATCGCCCGTACCACCGCGCTGGACGCGCGCCGGGTGGCCTCGTGGGACCTCCCGGCGGACCCCGAGGTGGTGGCCCGGATGCGGGCGGCCGTCGCCCGCACCCTGGCCGAATGGCACCTGGATGAGGCCGCCTTCGCCACCGAGCTGGTGGTCAGCGAGCTGCTCGGCAACGCCATCCGGCACGCCGTGGGCCCCGTGCGGCTGCGGCTGCTGCGCAACCGCGCGCTGATCTGCGAGGTCGCCGACGGCAGCACCACCGCGCCCCATCTGCGCCGGGCGGCCACCACCGACGAGGGGGGACGCGGGCTGTTCCTCGTCGCCCAGATGGTCCAGCGCTGGGGCACCCGCTACACCAGCCAGGGCAAGATCATCTGGACCGAGCAGGACCTCCCGGCCGCGGCGCGCGCCCTGCGGTGACCAGGTGGTCAGGACGAGGCCGCCTGCGCGCCCTCGCGCCGCTCCCATGCCACCTGGGCCAGATCGGCCATGGTGGCCACGAGGTCCGCCGCCTCCTCCGTACCGTTCAGATGCCGGTACTCCGAGCCCACCGTGATCACCAGCCGCTCGGGCAGGCCCAGCGACGGATAGGCGTTCTCGGCGATCAGGGTGCGGGCGGCCTCCAGGGCCGGTACCCCGGCCGTGTGCAGCTGCCGGGTGCGGTCCCGCAGATGCTCCAGATAGCCGATGTGGCCGCGCACCCCCTCCCGGTCGAGGACCGGGCCATGGCCGGGGACGATCACCTCGGCCCCGGTCGCGAGCACCCGCTCGCACGCGGAGATCACATTGTCCAGCGGGCCCGCCCAGTGCACCGCGTGGTCGCCGGGGTCCTGCGGACCGGAGGCGAAGATGACATCGCCGGTGAACGCCACCTTCTGCCGCGGCAGATACGCCACCAGATCGCCCGCGGTGTGCGCGGACTCCAGGCTGAACAGCCGCACCGGCACCTGGCCCACGCGCAGGTCGAGTTCGCCCACGAAGGTGAGCGTCGGCTCGACCACCTCGGTGGCGGACCAGTCGAACCGCCCGAAGTGCCGATTGAGGTACCAGCCGAGCGGAGTCGCCGGATCGCTGCCGTGCACCAGGCCGTGCAACTGCTGCGGCGAGGGCTCGTACTCGATGTGGCCGAGCGCCTCGCGGGTGGCGACGATCTCCGCGTCCGGTACGACCTCCGCGCCCCACAGGTGGTCGCCGTTGGCGTGGGTGACGATCACCCGCTCGATCCGGCCCCCGTCGGGCAGCAGGGCACGGCTGTGTTCCAGGAACTCACCGGCCATCCGACGGTCGTAGGGGCTGTCGACCCAGGCGGCGTGGCCGTCGGGCGAGACGATCAGACCGCAGTTGGCCAGACCCCAGCCGGCGCTCGGGGTCGGGGACCAGATGTGCACACCGTCGGCCACGGTGAGGAGGGGGGATTGCGAGATCATGGACGCACACTATGCCCGCGCCGCACGACCGCGGCAGGCGGCCCGCCCTGCCCGCGCGGGTTCCCGGCCACCCGGCCACCGCGGCGTCAGGCCGTCACCGGCAGGCCGGTCGTCAGGCCGTCATCGGCAGGTCGGTCGGCCCGACCGGCGCCGGGAGCGTCGTGGAGCCCGCGAGATAGCGGTCCACGGCGGCCGCGGCCGAGCGGCCCTCGGCGATCGCCCAGACGATCAGCGACTGGCCACGGCCCGCGTCGCCCGCCACGAACACCCCGTCCGCGCCGGTGGCGAAGGACGCGTCGCGGGCGACGGTGCCGCGCTCGTCGAGCTCAAGACCGAGCTGGTCCAGCAGCCCGCCGTCCCGCTCCGGGCCGCGGAAGCCGAGGGCCAGCAGCACCAGATCCGCCCGCAGCACCCGCTCCGTGCCCGGCCCGGGCTCTCCATCGGCACGGGCCCCGACCAGACGCAGCGCCCGGACGCCGCCGTGCGGCCGCTCCGCGTCCGGTGCGGTCCCCTCGAAGCGGACGGTGGTCGCGGAGAAGACCCGCGCGTCCACGTCCGCCTCCGGCGAGGCCGCCAGCTCCCGCGCCTCCTCATGGGCGGCGGACATCCGGTAGATCTTGGGGTAGGTGGGCCAGGGCTCGCCCTCCGCCCGCTCGTCGCCGGGCCGGGGGTGGATGTCCAACTGGGTCACGGAGGCGGCGCCCTGCCGCAGTACGGTGCCCAGACAGTCCGCGCCGGTGTCCCCGCCGCCGACGATGACCACATGCTTGCCCTCGGCGGTGATCGGCGGCCGGGCGTAGTCGCCCTCCAGCACCCGGTTGGCCATCGGCAGATACTCCATCGCCTGATGGATTCCGGCCAACTCCCTTCCCGGGACGGGGAGTTCGCGCCAGGCCCGGGCGCCCACGGCTATCACGACCGCGTCGTAGCGCGCCCGGAGCTCGGCGGCGTCCATATCGGTGCCGACGTCCACGCCGGTACGGAACTTGGTGCCCTCCGCGCGCATCTGCTCCAGCCGCCGGTCCAGGTGGCGCTTCTCCATCTTGAACCCGGGGATGCCGTAGCGGAGCAGTCCGCCCGCCCGGTCGTCGCGCTCGTACACCGCCACGGTGTGCCCCGCACGGGTGAGCTGCTGGGCCGCGGCCAGGCCCGCGGGCCCCGAGCCGATGACGGCGACCGTATGCCCGCTCAGCCGGTCCGGTGGCTTGGGGGTCACATGGCCGCTCTCCCAGGCCCGGTCGGCGATGGCCACCTCGACGTTCTTGATGGTGACCGCCGGCTGGTTGATGGCCAGCACACAGGCGCTCTCGCAGGGGGCCGGGCAGAGCCGGCCGGTGAACTCGGGAAAATTGTTGGTGGCGTGCAGCCGCTCGCTCGCGCGCAGCCAGTCGTCACGTGAGACCAGGTCGTTCCACTCCGGGATGAGGTTCCCCAGCGGGCAGCCCTCGTGGCAGAACGGGATGCCGCAGTCCATGCAGCGGCCCGCCTGCGCGTTGATGATCGGCAGCAGTCCGCCGGGCGCGGGAACCTCGTCCCAGTCCCGCACCCGCTCGTCCACCGGACGCCGGGGCGCAAGACGGCGGGGTGTGGTGAGGAAACCCTTGGGGTCGGCCATGACGACCTCCCATTCCCCGTGTCATGGTCTGGCCGCTTTCACCCCACTGTACGACCGCTGGTCAGCCCGTCCAGGGTCGCCGCGGCCCCGGCCATGATCCGGTCCACCAGCTCCGCGCAGGAGGGCAGATCCTCGATCACCCCGGCCACCTGACCGGAGGCCATCACCCCCGTGTCGGTGCGGCCGTCCACCATCGACGCCTTCAGCAGCATCGGGGTGGTGGCGGCCAGCAGGACCTGGCTCCAGGTGAGGTCCTTGCCATGCCGCATCGCCAGCCCGTCGCGCACCATCCGCGGCCAGGTCAGCCCGGCCAGCCGCCGGAACGCGGCGGCGTGGCGGACGGCGCGCAGGAGCGCGGCGGTGCGGCCGGAGCGCTCGAGGGAGTCGACCAGCTCGCTGCGGAGCATCCGGTGGGGGAGTCCGTCGACCGCCGTGGTGACGGTGACATCGGTGACCGCCGCCGCCAGATAGCGCGCCTTCACCGCGTCCGGGACCGTGCTGTCCGAGGTGAGCAGGAAGCGGGTGCCCATGGCGATCCCCGCCGCCCCGTAGGCGAGCGCGGCCGCCAGCCCCCGTCCGTCGTGGAAGCCGCCCGCGGCCACGACCGGGATGTCCACCGCGTCCACGACCTGGGGGAGCAGCACGGTGGTGGCCACCTGCCCGGTGTGGCCACCGCCCTCGGCGCCCTGCACCACCACCGCGTCCGCGCCCCAGCCCGCCACCTTCTCCGCGTGGCGCCGGGCGCCCACGGACGGGATGACCACCACGCCCGCGTCCTTCAGCCGGTCGATCAGCTCACGCCTGGGGGCCAGCGCGAACGAGGCGACCCGCACCCCCTCCTCGACGATGATCCGCACCCGCTCCCCGGCGTCCCCGGCGTCGGCGCGCAGATTGACGCCGAAGGGCGCGTCGGTGCGGGCCGCGACCTCGCGCACGGCCGAGCGCAGCCGCTCGGGCGACATGGTCGCGGAGGCCAGGATGCCCAGCGCCCCGGCGTTCGCCACGGCGGACACCAGCCGGGGCCCGGCCACCCACCCCATGCCCGTCTGGACGATCGGATGGCGCACCCCGACGAGCCGGGTCAGCGGAGTGTCCATCAGGACGGCACCTCTCGCTCGCGGGCCCCCTCCGGGTCGATGACCTCCCGGATCAGCCGCAGCTCGGCGGGGGTCGGCTCCCGGGTGGACGGGACGTCGTCGGCGATGTCGAGGGGGAAGCCGGTGGCCTCGCGCACCGCCTCGGCGGTCACCCCGGGATGCAGGGAGCGCACCCGCAGGGTGCGGTCGGGCGTGGCGAAGTCGAGGACCGCCAGATCGGTCACCACACACCGGAGGTCATGGAAGCGGGCCGCGCCCGGCCCCGCGGCCGCCGCCCGGTCGTAACCCACCCCGCACACCACGTCGACGCGTTCGACGAAGACCCGCCGCGAGTGCCGGGGCACCCAGTAACTCGTGGGGTTGTTCAGGGTGTTGACCGGCGCTCCCCGCACCCCCAGGAGCTGCCGTTTGGGCCGCTTCCAGTCGCCGATACAGCTGATGTTCTGGTTGCCATGGCGGTCGAGCTGGCTCGCGCCCATCATCACATGGCGCCGGCCGCCGGTGACCAGCGCCAGATGCGCCCGGTACGGCAGCCACCCCTCCACCACCTCCGGATCGCCGCCCACGATCATCGCCTCGCCGTCCGTCAGCATCAGCTCGGGCGCGAAGGTTCGCTTGGCCAGCCGGGCGCCGATCCTGGGCACCGCGCCCATCGGGGCGGCCAGGATCTCCCCGTCGCCCCGCCATGCCTCGGCACAGGCCACCACGCAGTACTCGGCCCGGGTCACCCCTCCGGTCATGCGTCCTCCCTTCCGAACGCCGCCACCGCGGCCCGGTACCGCTCTTCGTCCCCGGACAGAAACCGTTTCGTGAACTCCCGCCACGCCTCCGGGTCGGCGGCGGCCTTGGCGTACGCGCTCTGGAACGCCTCGTCCCGTCCGTAGTCGGGGACGCAGGAGGTGAAGTGCGCGCCTCCCGGGGTCTCGACCACGCCGGTCACCGCATGCCGCTTGACCAGCAGCCTCTGCGGGCCGCCCGCGTCCGCGAACTCGGCGGTGGCGACGACGCGTTCACAGGAGAGATACGCCTCGGCGGCCGCCTCGCAGAACAGGTCGTCGAAGTACGGATCGGGCCCGAGGTACTGCCCATTGCCCTGCGCGTCCGCCCGGTTGAGGTGCACCAGCGCCACGTCCAGCCGCAGCGCGGGCACCGCCACCAGCTCCTCACCGTCCTCGTACGGCGATGTGACCGTCCGCAGCCCGGGGTTGACCGTCATGACGTCCGAGCCGAGGCCCGCGCGGACGGGCAGGAACGGCAGCCGGTGCACGGCGGCGGTCAGCCCCCACATCATCATCGACTCGTCCAGCTCGGTCAGTTCGATGTCCCCCCGCTCGCGCGCCGCCCGGAAGTGCGGCTCCAGGGGGATCGAGTCGAGCGTCGCGAACGCCGTCACCAGCTTGCGGACCTTCCCGGCGGCGACCAGCAGCCCGACGTCGGGGCCGCCGAAGGAGACCACGGTCAGATCGCCGACCTCCGACCGCAGCAGGGCGCGGACCAGCGCCATGGGCTTGCGCCGCGACCCCCAGCCGCCGATACCGACCGTCATACCGCTGCGGATCCGGCCGACGGCCTCCTCGGCCGTCATCGTCTTGTCGGCCAACGCCGCTCACCCCTTCCCAGTGCTCCTGGCGACGAACGCGTCGCGGTGCCCGTCGGACAGGCCCGCCAGATTGGCCTCGAAGGTGAAGCCCTGCTCGAAGCGGTAGCTCCGGCGCACATCGACCGGATCGATGCCGTTGATGGCCGCCTTCGCCAGCCGCAGCAGCGCACCGTCCTTGGCGGCGATCTCACCGGCCAGCTCCAGTGCCGCCTCCCGCAGCCCGGCGCGCGGCACGACCCGCCACACCGAGCCATGGCGGTGCAGCTCCTCGGCGGTCGCGGTGCGCGCGGTGTAGTACAGCGCGCGCATCAGATGCCGCGGCACCAGCCGCGCCAGATGGGTGGCCGCGCCCAGCGCGCCCCGGTCCAGTTCGGGCAGGCCGAACGTGGCGTCCTCGCTGGCCACGATCGCGTCGGCGTTCCCGACCAGCCCGATGCCACCGCCCAGGCAGAAGCCGTGGACGGCGGCGACGACCGGGACCGGGCAGTCGTAGACGGCGGCGAACGCCTCGGCACATCCGTGGTTGGCGCCGATGAGCGCCGTATGGCCCTCGGCCGCCTGGATCTCCTTGATGTCCACGCCCGCGTTGAAGCCCCGGCCCTCGGCGGCCAGCACCACACAGCGCACCGACGGGTCGGCGCCCGCGGTGCGCAGTGCGTCGGCCAGCTCGTACCAGCCCCGCACGGGAAGGGCGTTGACGGGTGGGAAGTCCATGGCGACCAGACGGACGCCTGTCGCTGGGGCGGAGGTGGAGACACCCATGAGCAGATCCGCTACCTTTCCACCAAACATTTGTTAGGTGGAAAGGTAGCAGCGCTCATCGCGCAGCGGGAGGTGTCTCGTGGCCGTCACCATCGATCTCGCCGGGCGCGTCGCCGTCGTCACCGGCGGCACGCGCGGCGTCGGAGCGGGGATCACTCGGGCCCTGCTCACCGCCGGAGCCGAGGTGGTGATCTGTGCGCGCCGCGCGCCCGACAAACCCATCGAGGTGGACGGGCGTACGGCGCACTTCGAATCGCTCGACATCCGGGACGCGGACGCGGTCGCCGCGTTCTTCGCCCGGCTGCGCCGCTCCCACGGGCGGCTCGACCTGCTGGTCAACAACGCCGGAGGAAGCCCCTACGGACTGATCGCCGAGGCCGGGCAGCGCCGCGCCGCCCGCGTCGTGGAACTCAATCTGATCGCTCCCATGACCGTCTCCCTGAGCGCCTACGAGCTGATGTGCCATCAGGAGTGCGGCGGCTCGATCGTGATGATCGGGAGCGTCAGCGGCACCCGGCCGTCCCCCGGCACCGGCCCCTACGGCGCCGCCAAGGCGGGGCTGGAGAACCTCGCCCGCACCCTGGCCGTGGAGTGGGCCCCCGCGATCCGGGTCAACACACTCGTGCTCGGCATGGTCCGCACCGAACTGTCGCATCTGCACTACGGGGACGAGGAGGGCATCGCCGCCGTCGGCCGGACCGTGCCGCTCGGGCGGATGGCCGAGCCCGTCGAGGCCGGAGACGCCTGTGTGTTCCTCGCCTCCGGGCTGGCCGACTACATCAGCGGCGCCAGCATCGCCATCCACGGAGGCGGGGAGCGCCCCGCGTTCCTCGAGGCCGCCAACGTCAACCAGCCGGCCCCCGGCACCGGCCGGGCAGAACCACGGGAGGACTGAGATGAGCGGACTGTGCGACGGGCGGGTCACCGTCGTCACCGGAGCGGGCCGCGGCCTCGGGCGGGCGCACGCGCTCGCCTTCGCCGCCGAGGGCGCGAAGGTCGTCGTCAACGACCTCGGCGTGGCCCCGGACGGCGCCGGGGCGTCGGCGGGCCCCGCCCAGCAGGTCGTCGAGGAGATCCGGGCCGCGGGCGGGGAGGCGGTGGCGCACGGCGGCGACATCGCCACCACCGACGGCGCCGCCTCCCTCGTGGCCACCGCCCTCGACACCTACGGCCGGTTCGACACCCTCGTCAACAACGCCGGATTCCTGCGTGACCGCATGCTCGTCAACCTCGGCGAGGACGAGTGGGACGCGGTGATCCGCGTCCACCTCAAGGGCCACTTCCTGCCGCTGCGGCACGCCGCCGCCCACTGGCGCGCCGAAGCCAAGGCGGGCCGTACGCCGGTCGCCCGGGTGGTCAACACCAGCTCGGGGGCCGGGCTGCTGGGCAGCGTCGGACAGGGCAACTACTCCGCGGCCAAGGCCGGGATCCTCGGCCTGACCTCGGTGGCCGCCGCCGAACTCGGCCGCTACGGCGTCCAGGTCAACGCCATCGCCCCGGCGGCCCGCACCCGGATGACGGAGACGACGTTCGCCGGTGACATGGCCGCGCCGGACGACCCCGCCGCCTTCGACGCGATGGCCCCCGCCAATGTCTCACCGCTCGTCGTCTGGCTCGGCTCGGCCGCCTGCGCCGGGGTCACGGGCCGGGTCTTCGAGGCGGAGGCCGGGCGGATCACCGTCATGGAGGGCTGGCGGCCGGGCCCCACCGCCGACAAGGGCGCCCGCTGGACCCCCGCGGAGGCGGGCGAGGCCGCGCGGAAGCTCCTCGCCGGGGCCGAACCGCCCCAACCGGTGTACGGGGCACCCTGACGGGCCTTCCGGCCCCTATGGGGTGGGGAAGACCCCCGTACGGAAAGGGCGCCAGCGGGATGGGACCCCGGTACGCCGCGACGGCACGATGATCCGCGAACGGCACATGGGAACAAGGCAAGGAGCGGTTCGTGGGAGTTCGGGCAAGGGGCGTGGCGCTGTGGACGGGGATCGGCGCGCTGGCGGTGACGGCGACCGTCACCATCGCCACGGCCCAGGGGGAGTCGGCCGGGCCGTCGGCGCCGTCCGGTTTCGAGGAGGCCGTCGGCCAGACGGTGAAGGACGGATTCCCGGGCGCGGTGGCCTACGCACGGCGCGGTGACGACGAGTGGCGGACGGCGGCCGGGGTCGCGGACAAGGCCACCGGCGAAAAGGCCCGGCCGGAGCAGCGGTTCCGGATCGCCAGCAACACCAAGGCGTTCGTCTCCACGGTCCTGCTGCAACTGGAGGGCGAGGGACGGCTCTCACTCGACGACAGCGTGGAGAAGTGGCTGCCCGGCGTCGTCCAGGGGAACGGTAACGACGGTAAGGCCATCACCATCCGTCAGCTGCTCAACCACACCTCGGGGATCTACGACCCCACCACCGAAGCCTCGTTCTTCGCCCCCTATCTGGAGGACGGCGACCGGGATCACGTCATCACCCCGCGCGAGGTGATCGCCCGCTCGGTCCGGCACGAGCCGGAGTTCGCTCCCGGCAAGGGCTGGTCGTACTCCAACACCAACTATCTGCTCGCCGGGCTGGTGATCGAGGCGGTGACCCACCGCTCCGCGCCCGCCGAGATCGACCGCAGGATCCTCGCCCCGCTGGGGCTGAAGGACACCTCCTTCCCGGTGACCGACCCCGAGGTGCACGGCTCCCATCTGCACGGCTACGACCTCAAGGGCCGCGATATGACGCGGTTCAGCCCCTCCTACGACTGGACCGCCGGAGCCATGATCTCGACCGTGGACGATCTGGCCCGGTTCGAGCGCGCCCTCTTCGGCGGCAAGCTGCTCCGCCCCGACCAGCAGCGCGAGCTCAAGACCCCGGTGGAGTTCCCCGACGCGCCCGCGTACGGACTCGGGGTGCAACGCATGGAGGTGCCGTGCGGCACCGGCGAGGGGAAGAAGGCCGATCCGCTCACCGCCTGGGAGACCGACGGCGCGGGCCCCGGCTACACCAGCGTCTCCCTCACCACCGCCGATGGTCAGCGCCAACTGGTCCTGGCCGCCACCGTCTACGACCTCGCCGCGGAGCTCAAGGGCGAGGCGCCCGTACCGCGGAGCAAGGGGCTGCTGAAGGCGCAGACGGCGGCTCTTTGCGACTGAGTCTCGTCCTCCCCCAGGGGTCCGGCCGGTCTTGACGCCTGCGGCGGGCCGCTTTCCTCCTCGCCCCCTCCCGCGGCATCGATATGCGGCTCAGCCGCGTGGCGGGGCTCCGCCCCTTAACCCCGGGGCCCAGGGGCGGACCCCCTGGTAACGGGAAGGGGCGGGGAGGGGAAAGCGTCGATACGCGGCTCCGCCGCGTGGTCCGCCGGACACCCCGTAGCCCCGGTCGCCCTTCTCAGGAACGGGCCGCCGGGGCGAGCTTGGCCGTGATGGCCCGGCGCCCCGCCTCGAGAGCCTCCTCGAGCAGAGCGCTGTCCGTTTCCAGACGGCTGATGGACGGCGCCGTGGCATCGGGGCGGACCGACAGCACCGCGGGGTCCGTGGGCGATTCCGCGGTGTCGGTGTCGTAGACCGCCAGCAGCCGGTCGTCGTATGCGAGCCGGGCGGGCGGTTCAGGAAGACGGCGCGGAACTGGGGGCCAGGCCCGCGTCGTAGAAGCGGCGCCCGCCTATGGTGACGGGGCCGCCCGCCGGCATCGGCAGCGCGGCGCTCGCCCGCAGCGCCAGACGGAGGGTGGCCTCGTCCGTCAACTCCCCGCGCGAGTGGGGAACTCGGCAGCCATGCGCTGGAACTCCGGGCTGCCGAACGCCGTGGCGAGAGCCTCGGTCGACTCCCAGACCGCGACTCGCAATCGGTTGTCCCAAGGCACCGAGGCCGGCCACCGCCGTACTGGCGGATCAGGGATCAACGATGATGGGACGGGGAGGGCCGGGGCGGCGTCACACGGTGAAGACGCGCTCGACTTCGTCGCGCTGCGTGTGCAGGTCCCAGTAGAGGGGGGCGACCTCCTCGGCCGAGGCCGCCGGTACTCCGGGCGGGCCGCTTGTGCCGATCCACACGCCGATGGCGACGTGCGCGGCCTGGACGCCGGTGTCGGCCAGTTCCTTGTGCAGGCTGAGTACCCAGTTGCGCAGCGCGGCCTGGGCGGCGTTGAGGTTGCCGAGCATCGGAGTGGGGTCGACCGAGCCGGCGCCGTCGGTGTAGAGCAGGGTGCCCGCGCCGACCTCGCGCATTGCGGGCAGCACGGCCCGTGTGGCGGCAATGGCCCCGTAGAGCAGGAAGTCCATCGCCCACCGCACATCGGATGGGTTGGTCCCGGACGGAGCGGTGAGCGTCGTGGATTCGAGGCTCGCGGCGGGGGAGTACTCCAGGACGTCGATTCCGCCGAAGCGGGTGGCGGCGTCCTTGAGCGCCTGGGTGAGTGCGTCATGGTCGAGTACGTCCGCGGGGAACGCGGCGGCGGTGATGCCTTCGGCGTCGAGCCGGCCGGCCAGGTCGTTGAGCTTGTCGCGGTTGCGGGCGATGAGAGCGACGTCGAAGCCGTGGGAGCCGAAGGTACGAGCGATGGCCAGGCCCATACCGGGGCCGGCTCCGACGATGGCGATGCTGGGCACAGTGAATCCTTTGCTGGGAAACCCGTTGGGAAAGGGGTGGATCAGGCGACGGTGAGCGCGATCTCGCCGAGCGTGCCGGCGCCGAACGCGCCGAACGCGCCGAACGCGCCGAACGCGCCGAACGCGGCAGACGCCTCGCCAGCCTGCTCAAGGTGCAGGCAGAGATCACAAACACCTTGAGGGCCACTGCGGACGAAGTCGGCCTCCGGACCCGGCTCGGCAGTGGCGATCACGCGCGGGAGCAGTTCTACGAGCGCATTCCAGGTCGTTGGGTGGGCCGAGGGCGGGGCACATGCCGTTGCCGGTGCCGTCACCGCTCGTGGTCGTCGACGAAGTGATTGTCGTGGGCTGCGTGAAGCCGGCTCAGGTCCCACTCGTTCACGGTGGCGAGCTGTGCGAAGTATTCCTCCCGCGGTACGCCTGGCGAGAGTGCCATCAGGAGGGTGGCAGGTTCGGCGCGCTCCTTGCGGAGGGCGTGGACGTCACCCACCGCGGCATGCGTGGTGTCGCCGGGCAGCAGTGTTCGCCAGGCCTGCCCATCGAAGTAGTCGACTTCACCTTCTTCAACGATGAAGGTCTCGCTGAAGGTCGTGTGAAAGTGCGGGGCAGGTCCCCGGCTGGACGGCGACATGCGCCACCGGTAGATGCTCACGATCCCGCTGGTCTCCGCCGGACCCGCGAGGACTTCGATGGTCGATCCGCTGGCGCCCAGCCGGATCGTTCGCGTCTGTGGGGCTTGCTCGGGTTCCTTGGAACACCGGGCAATCGACTCCGTGTCGGTCATGACCCGAGTCTCGATGCTTCGCCGCTTTGCTCGCGCTCACTTCGGCGGTGGCCTAACAATAGTGCGATGATCCGCTACCGATTGGGCGTTGGTGCCGCGAGTGTGCGGTGGGCGATGTCGCCGATCCACGAAGTGGTCAGTCTTGCCCAGCTCTTGACCGAACCGCAGCGTCACCCGATGTTCCACCCGTGGCTTCGCCGTCGCCGCCGTCTCTCGCTCCCCGACCTGGGGGCGCTCACGGTCTTCATGGCCGATGGCGCGTATCGACCCGACTTCCTTGACCCATCGCCGATGTCCAGTGAGCCAACGTTCGAGGAAGGCATGGATGCCCTCCTCGCCGCGCCGGCGGACCAGACGTACGCCGAGCTGGTCGACGCGACGAGGGGGCGCGGGGCAGAAGTGGGCCGCCGACTGCTCGATGACCCCGACCGAGCCAGGTCCGAGGCCGCCGATGCGCTGCGCCGTCTCTGGAAGGCGGTTGTAGAACCGGAATGGCCGTCCATGCGGCAGGCGTTGCGTGCCGAGATGCTGGATCGGGCCATCCAGGTCAACCGCGAGGGGCTGCGCGCAGTCCTTCCGCGCCTGCACCCTTCTGCTGCGTGCGAAGACGACACCATCACCGTCGAGAAGACCGTCGACATCGACGTCGACTGCCCTGAAGGACTCATTCTCGTACCGTCACTGTTCATCACCGACCGGATGCAGTGCACCACCTCGGACCACTGGACTCCGGCGATCTATTACCCGGCATCCGGGCGGTACCTCTGGGCGGCACCTCCCACTGCGAGGTCGCTTGACCGTCTTCTGGGGGTGACTCGATCGAGGATCCTGGCCGCGCTCGCCACTCCGCTGCAGACGACCGTTGTGGCCAGGCTGGTGAGCGTCACCCTCCGACGGCCAGCGAACACCTGGCAATCCTGCGAGACGCCGGGTTGATCGACAGCAGCCGGGCCGGTCGCACGGCCACGCACGAGCTCACCAAGGCTGGACGTGCTCTCCTGGACGCGGCCTCGCCGCGGCCATGACAGGTCGGGGAACTGCTGGTGGTCAGGCAAGCGCGGCGCCGAAATCCGGTCCCATGGCGGAACCTCATCTCCCTTCTCCGGCCGAACGGTCGGACGCGGACGACGTCGAACAGCACAGCCTGTCCGAAGTGTGACGCACAGCCCGGCTCGCCCCGCCGCTCGCGCGGCGGCGCGGTCGCTTCCGCCTACCACACCCGCCGCTTCACGATGGTCCCCCGGCTGAAGAAGGCGCTGCGCGCGCCGACCCCTGCCGACCGCGGGCCCGGGCGCCCGTGGCGGCCCGGCACCCCGCCGCCGGCGCCAATCGACCCGGGCCTGCCGAGCGCGGACATCCGCATCGGCTACGCCCGCTGCTCGACCCTCGGCCAGGAACTCGACAGCCAGCTCGACGCGCTCAGCAAGCACGGCATCCCCAGGGACAGATCTTCAGCGGTGGCCCGCTGCAGGGACACCGCGCCCCGGTAGCGCAGCCGGGCGTCGTCGTGAGGGATGTCGAGCGAGACGCTGGCGGGGCGGGTCCGCATGGTCGCGAGTCTGACACCCGCCTCGGACAGGTGGGGGAAACGCGCCGCTCGGAGCTACCGGACTGGGCAGCGGGCGCTCCTAGGCCAAAGGGGTGATTTTCGGTACCCGGTGTGGTGAATCATCCGCGCGGTCGCTGTACTGGTCCTGACGACTGTGGGGTGCCCATCTCCCTGTCGGGGTCAGGACCGAGACCGTTTCCGCGTTCTCCGTTCCAGTCCCTCGGGCACCCCGGCAGCGAGCGGCAGCTCCACCACCCTCACTTGAAGGGGCTGCATCATGTCAGTCGCTATCGCTCCCCCCACATCCGTGGCGTGTACCACGTTCACGGCGCAGGTCACCTCCGCCCCCGCCGGGGTCAGCGCCGGAAACACCGCCACCTTCACCTACGACGGCCAGACCCAGTCGGCGACCGTCGCCGCCAACGGGACCACCCCGCCGGTCACCTTCACCGCCCTGGGATCCGGGCCCCAGACCATCACCGTGGTGTACACCAGCGGCGCCACCATCACCGGTATCGAGGTCGTCCCGATCACCGTCACTCCCGCACCCGCCGGGACCCTGACGACCACCCTGACCGTTGTGGGCACGACCACACAGGCCAGCACGACGCTCACCTGCGCCGGAGGCACCGCCTCGATCAACGGCACGATCCAGTACACCCTGCCCGGCGGCGGGACGGTGTCGACGCCCGTGACCAACGGCGTCGTGACCCCCGTCAACCTCGGGGTGCTGCTGACCTCGGGGCAGTCGGTGACGGCCACCTTCGTGGCGGCTGCCGGGACCTGCCCGGCGTGCACCTTCGCCCCGGTCACCACGAGCCTGTGCACCGTGCTGCTGCTGCCTCCGGCGGGTGTGGTCACGGCGGGTCAGCCGACCACTCTTCAGGCGCTGGTGCTGTGCAATGGTGTCCCGGTCAGTGGTGCCACGGTCTCCTTCGCGGCTC
Source organism: Streptomyces sp. MK37H (assembly GCF_018035285.1). Taxonomy (NCBI): domain Bacteria; kingdom Bacillati; phylum Actinomycetota; class Actinomycetes; order Kitasatosporales; family Streptomycetaceae; genus Streptomyces; species Streptomyces sp. MK37H. Next base: position 23,938 of record NZ_JAAAYH010000037.1, read on the forward strand.
CGAGTGGCACTTTGGGGACGGGGTCGACCAACGCGTCGGGTTTGGCCTCGGCGACGGTCACTTTCCCCTCTGCCGGTGCCACCACGGTGACCGCCACTGTCACGGCCGTGCCCGCCGGTAGTGCCTGCAACTGCACGGGGACGGCGTCCGTCCCCCTGCCCGTCGTGGTGCTGCCCGGGGCGACGACGCCGGGAGCGCTCCAGGCCCTCCCCGCCTGCTGGCGGATCAACCTGACCAACCCGACCCTCTTCCCGACCACCCTGACGGCCACGGTGACGCCGCCGACCGCGGGCATCTCCGTGCAGTTCCTCGTGGGTGGCGTGTCCGTGGGGACGGCGACGACCGATGCGACCGGCACCGCCACCCTCCCGGTGAACCTCACCGCGCTGCAGATCCTCAACCTCACCTACCAGGCGACCGCCGTCGTCGGAGGCACCACGCTCACCGCGACGGCCCCCCTGCGGCCGTGCATCCCGCCGGTGTGAGGGTGGTCCTCGGGTGAACCCGTACCAGTGAGGTGAACCCGTACCAGTGAAATGGGCTGTCCCCCGTCGTGCGAGTACGGGGGGCAGCCCGTCATTCAGAATTCTCCCGGCATTCTTCGCGTAGCATGCTGAAATCGTGCATAAGTACCGCATCGCGCGATGGCAGGAGGAACACCGGATGGCCGAGGCAGACACCGTCGTCGTCGGGTCCGGGGTCAACGGCCTGGTCGCCGCCGCGGAGCTGGCCCTGGCCGGATGGTCCGTCATCCTGGTGGAGCGCGAACCGGACATCGGTGGCTTCATCGCCACTGAGGAGCGCACCCTGCCGGGCTACCTCCACGACACCTACTCCTCCTGGCATCCGCTGTTCGTCTCCGGCCCGGCGTTCGCGCGTCTGGGGGAGCCCTTGCGGCGGCATGGGCTGGAGTACCGCAACGCCGATGAGTGGGCCGGCGCCAGCGTGGCCGACGACGGCAGGGTCACGCTTGCGCACCGCGATCCGGAGCGCACCGCCGAGGGGTTCGCGCACGAAGCGGACCGGGCCGCGTATCTGGCCGCGCTCGGCCGGCTGGGCGCCAGCATGGAGGCGATCGGCGGCCTGATGGGCGGCGAGCTCCGTTCACCGGCCGTCCTCCGCCACACGGTCGCCCTGCTGCGCGGCGGCGGGCGGCAGGGGGTGGAGCGGTGGCTGCGCTCGGTGGCCACCAGCGGCCGTGGATACCTGCGCGCGGAGTTCCGCGGGGACGAGGTGGACCACCTCTTCGCCCCGTGGCTGCTGCACGCGGGGCTGTCGCCGGACCACGCGTCGGGCGGCTTCCTGGTGACGCTGTTCGCCGCCACCCTGCACGGCGCCGGGGTGCCGGTGGTCGCCGGGGGCGCGGGCCGGTTCCTCGACGCCTTCAGATCGCTGCTGACGACGACGGGCGTACGGGTGGAGACCGGCACCCGGGTCGACCGCATTCTCGTCGAGCAGGGCCGCGCCGTGGGAGTGGCGGCGGGCGGCAGGGTCTTCCGTGCCCGCCGCGCGGTCCTCGCCTCGGTGACCCCCACCGCCCTGTACGGCACCCTCCTGCCGGAGGGCTCGGTGCGCCCCGAACTGCGCGACGAGGCGCGGCGATTCCGGTACGGCCGCGCCGCGATGCAGATCCATGTCGCGCTGTCCGAGCCGCTCGGCTGGCGCGACGCACGTCTGAATACGATCCCGCTGCTGCACCTGACCGACGGTTCGAGCAGCACCGGTATCGCCTGCGCCGAGGCCGAGGCGGGCCTGCTGCCCCGGCGGCCCACGGTGGTCGTGGGGCAGCAGTACGTCCTGGACCCCGGCCGGGTGCCACCCGGGGCCGCCGCGCTGTGGCTGCAGTTGCAGGAGGTGCCGTCCACCCCGCGCGGCGACGCGTCCGGTGAACTGGACACCGCTCAGGGCTGGACCCCGGGGCTGGCCCGGGGCTACGCCGACCGGGTGCTGAACCGGATCGCCCGGCACGCGCCCGATCTGCCCGGCAAGGTGCTCGCCGTCGATGTCATCGCGCCCCCGGACCTCGCCCGCCGGAACCCCAACGCGCTCGATGGTGACCCGTACGGCGGTTCCCTCGAACTCGACCAGAGCTTTCTCTGGCGTCCTCTGCCCGCCTCCGGGCGGCACGCGACCGATATCGGCGGGCTCTGGCACATCGGCGCGTCCACTCACCCGGGGGCCGGGCTGGGCGGTGTCTCCGGGCACATGGTCGCCACCACGCTCACCAGAGGGCCGCGTTTCGCCCGTCTGCCCCGGCTCTCACCCGGGCGAAGGGCCAGAGGCTGACCCCGTCAGAGGCTGACGCCGTGTGACCGCAGATAGGCGAGCGGATTGATGTCCGAGCCATAGCCGGGGCCGGTGCGGATCTCGAAGTGGAGATGCGGTCCGGTGGCATTGCCCGTCGAGCCGGAACGGCCGATCTGCTGGCCGCCGTTGACGTTCTGCCCGGCCCGCACCGACAGCTGCGAGAGATGGCCGTACTGGCTGTACTTGCCGTCCGGATGCCGGATGACCACCTGATAGCCGTACGCGCCACCCCAGCCCGCCGAGACCACATGGCCCGAGCCCACGGCCTTCACCGAGGTGCCGATCCCCACGGGGAAGTCCACCCCCGTGTGATGGCCGCTCGACCAGCTGGAGCCGGCCGCCTGGTAGGCGGTGCTCGGACTGACCCCGCTGACGGGGGCGGTGAAGCCCGAGGAGACGACGGGCTTGGTGGCCCGCTCCCGGCTGGTGTGCTTCTCGGCCTTCGGGTGCGGCGCGGGCTTCGGCTTCGGCTTTGCCTTGGCCTTGTGGTGGGGCTCGGGTTCCGCCTTGGGCTTGGCGGTGGCCTTACCGTCCTTGAGGGAGAGCTTCTGACCGGGGTAGATCAGATCGGGATCGCCGCCGATCGTCTCGCGGTTGGTCTTGTAGAGCGCCTCCCAGCCGCCGTTGACGTCATGGGTGTCGGCGATACGGGACAGCGAGTCGCCGCTGACGACCACATAGCGGCCGGACTTCGTGGAGTCGCCCCCCGGGAGACTGGTGGGCGTGGGCTTGCTCGCCGCCGCCTGCTGGGCCTTCTCCGGCCGAAGGGTCTGCTTGACCGGGGCGGCGGCCGTCCTGACGACCTTCTGGGCGGTCTGTTGCGGCGCCACGTCGTCCCGCGTCAGACCGGCCTTGCCCGAGCACACCGGCCACGCGCCGGGGCCCTGGCCGTCGAGCACCTTCTCCGCGATCGCGATCTGCTGGTCCTTGGTGGCCAGATCGGCGCGTGCCGCGTACGCCGTGCCGCCGTACGCCGCCCATGTGCTCTGCGTGAACTGCAGCCCGCCGTAGAAGCCGTTGCCGGTGTTGATGTCCCAGTTGTCGGTGGACTCGCACTGGGCCACCTTGTCCCAGGTTTCGCCAGAGGCCGCGGACGCGCCCGCGGCGCCGACGAGTGGAAGGGCGATTCCGGCGCCGCCCGCCGTGACGCTCAGTGAGGCACGGGAGATGCGGTTGGGCTTGTAGCGGCGGTGGCGTCCCCGTAAGGGCATGGACGGCTCCTTCTCGTGCTGCCGGGTGCGGCGAGCTGCCGGGCGGGCCAAAGATAAGGGGGCCGATTTGGGTACAACAAGAGGGAGTTCACCTAGAAAGTGGGCCACAGCGCGCTGTGCTGCGGCCCTTTTCCGCTTGTGTGATGTGCATCACACAAATTCGTTCGGTGGTTCGGGCGGGACGCAGGGTGACCAGCCCGCCCCCGGCTACCAGACGAACGAGACGGTGTTGGGCTCGGACGAGGTGATCAGCTCGTCCACGGCCCGGACTTCGAACCGCGTCGCAGCCTCGCCGTCCCGACGTGTCAGGGCGCGCGGCTCGCGCGATGTGTGGCCAGCTGCCCGGCATCACCGCCGTGTTCGCGCTCCACCACACCGCCTCGCTCCCGCGAAGCGAGCCGCCGCCCGTGACCGATGGTCCCGGGCGGCGGCGTGCCGCGATCTGGCGAGGAGTTACCGGCGCACGGCGAGCGACACCGCGAAGCGGCCCTTCGCATCGGTCCACCAGCGCCGCGAGTCCATCCCCGCGGCGGCCAGTTCGGCCCGCACCTTCTCCTCCCGGAACTTGGCGGACACCTCGGTGCGGACCTCCTCCCCGGCCGTGAAGTGCACCGCGAGATCCATGGCGGGAATCTTCGCGGTGAGCTCCTTACGGGCCCTCAGCCGCATCTCGATCCACTCCTCCTCGGCGTTCCACACCGCCACGTGGTCGAAGTCGGACGGGTCGAAGTCGGCGCCCAGTTCGCGGTCGAGCACCGTCAGCACGTTCTTGTTGAACGCCGCGGTGACCCCTTGGACGTCGTCGTAGGCGGAGACGAGCGTGGCCTCGTCCTTGACCAGGTCGGTGCCGAGCAGCAGCGCGTCGCCGGGCGCGAGCAGCTCGCTCACCGAGGCGAAGAAGGCCGCCCGCTCCGCCGGCAGCAGATTGCCGATGGTGCCCCCGAGGAAGGCCAGCAGCCTCGGCCCCGGGGTGTCGTTGGGCAGCGCGAGCCCGTTCATGAAGTCGGCCACCAGCGCGTGCACCATCAGCCGTGGATGCTCGGCCAGCAGGGCCTCCCCGGCCAGTTCCAGCGCGCTCTCGCTCACGTCGACGGGGACGTAGACGCGCAGATCCGGCAGCGCCCGGATCAGGTGGTGGGTCTTCTCGGAGGAGCCGGAGCCCAGTTCGACGAGAGTGCGGGCCCCGGTGGCGTCGGCGATCTCCGCCGCGCGGGCGACGAGGATCTCCCGCTCGGCGCGGGTCGGGTAGTACTCGGGAAGCCGGGTGATCTCTTCGAAGAGCGCGCTTCCCCGGGCGTCGTAGAACCACTTGGGCGGAAGCTGTTTGGGGGTGCTGGTCAGCCCGTCGGCCACATCGGCGCGCAGCGCGGCCGTGGTGGCATCGGCGGGCAGGGTGCGGGTGACGGTGAAGGGGCTCAACGGGAAGCCTCCTTGAGTGCGGTGAGCAGTACATTGGTGCGGGTGGCGGTGAGCAGGGTGCGGTCGGGGACCTCGGTCCAGCCGGGGTCCTGGTCGTACGGCTCGGAGGCCACTACCACGCCCCGGTCCGGATCGGCCAGGTACCACAGCGTGTCGCCCCAGGCGGTGGCGGCGATGGTCTCCCCGTCCATGAGCAGCAGATTGAGCCGTGAGCCGGGGGAGGCGCCGGCGAACTGCTCGACGGCGTCGGCCAGCGCCTCCGGCGGCGCGTGGCCCAGCCGCAGCCGGTGCAGCACCAGCGCCCAGACGAACGCCGAGTCGCACCGGGCCTCCAGGCCGAGCAGATCCGCCGGTGGCAGTGCGGCGGCGAGGTCCGCGACCGCGTGCGGCCAGTCGCGGATCGCCCCGTTGTGGCTGAACAGCCAGGTCCCCGAGGCGAACGGCGAGGCGCCCGCCTCGCCGTCCGCGCTCGCCTCGGTGGCATCCCTTACGGCGGCCATCAGCGCCCCCGTGCGCACCACGCGGGCCAGGTCGGCGAACGACAGATCGCCCCAGATGGGCCCGGCGCGACGGTAGCGCGCGGGCACCGGGTCGCCCGACGCGTACCAGCCGACGCCGAACCCGTCGGCGTTGACCGTGCCGTGCGCCTGCCGCCGCGGCGCCCACGACTGCCGGAACAGGCTGTTCGCGGGCGCCACGACCACCTCGCCGATGGCGGTCCGCGGCCCGAGGTAGGCCAGGTGCCGGCACATCAGGACGCGTCCCGCGCGGTGCGGAAGCCGGAGAAGATCTGGCGGCGGACCGGCAGGTCCCAGTTGCGGAACGTGCCCCGGCAGGCGACCTCGTCCACCGCGAAGGAACCGCCGCGCAGTACCTTGTGCGACGGGCCGAAGAACACTTCCGAGTACTCGCGGTACGGGAAGGCGCGGAACCCCGGGTAGGGCAGGAAGTCGCTCGAGGTCCACTCCCACACATCGCCGATCAACTGCCGCACCCCCAGCGGGGAGGCGCCATGCGGATAGCTGCCGGCCGCCGCGGGCCGCAGATGGCGCTGGCCCAGGTTGGCGTGGACGGGCGTGGGATCCTCGTCGCCCCACGGATAGCGCCGGGACCGGCCGCTCTCCGGGTCGTGGCGGGCGGCCTTCTCCCACTCCTCCTCGGTCGGCAGCCGTCGCCCCGCCCAGCGGGCGTAGGCGTCCGCCTCGTACCAGCTCACATGCACCACCGGCTCCTCCGGCGGCACCGGCTCCGTCACCCCGAACCGCCGGCGCAGCCACTGACCGCCCTCGCGCCGCCAGAACAGCGGGGCGGCGAGGCCGTGCTCCTGGATGTACGCCCAGCCGTCGGCCGTCCACCAGCGCCGCTCGGTGTAGCCGCCGTCCGCGATGAACCGCTGGTACGCGCCGTTGGTCACCGGAGTGGTGTCGATGTGGAAGGCCGGGACCAGCCGGTGGTGCGCGGGGCGCTCGTTGTCCAGGGCCCAGGGCTCGGCCGAGGTGCCCATGGTGAACGGGCCGCCCGGGACCAACACCTCCTCCGGCAGCGCCTCGCCGTCCGCCGCGTCGGGCGGCGGCGGGGCGGTGAGCGCGGCGGGTCCGCGGCGCAGCTGGTGGGTGATGAGCATGGTCTCGTCGTGCTGCTGCTCATGCTGCGCGATCATCCCGAAGGCGAAGCCCGCGTCCACCAGCGGGGCGCCGCGCAGTTCGATCCGCTCCAGGATGTCCAGCACCCGGCCGCGCACCTCGTGCACATAGCCGCGGGCCTCGGCGGGCGCCAGCAGCGGCAGGGTGGGCCGCTCGGCGCGCGGATGCTCGAAGGCGTCGTAGATCGAGTCGATCTCGGGGCGCAGGGCGTCACGCCCGCCGACCGCGCGCAGCAGCCACTGCTCCTCCTGGTTGCCGATGTGCGCCAGATCCCACACCAGCGGGGACATCAAAGGGGAGTGCTGGGCGGTGAGGTCGGGCTCGTCCACGCAGGTGGTCAGGGTGTGGGTGCGGTCGCGCGCGGTGCGCAGCGCCTTCTCGGCGCGCCGGCGCAGCGCCTCGGGATCGATGGTGGGATCGGAATCGGGGGCGGTCATGACCGTCCCTCCTTACCGGTGAGGGGAGCGAGCAGATCGTCGGCGGGACATCGGCCGCGGACCACATAGCGGTCGGTGAAGGCGGCGACGGCGGCGGTGATGGCGGGGGAGGCGCCGATACGCGGCAGCGCGTCCAGCGCCGTGGTGAAGCAGCTGACGGCGGCGGTGCGCAGCTCGGGGTCGGCCAGACCGTGGCGGGCCGCGGCCCGCCACAGTGGATTGCCCGGTGCGGGGCGGGCGCCCGCCGTCTCGGCGAGCGGTTTCACCACCCGGTAAACCGTTTCAGCAGCCTCGGGATCGTCGAAGAGCGCGACCGTGACGGCGAGGGGGACGATCCATCCGTCCTCACCGCTCTGCGCGTCGATCATGCGCAGTTCCAGATGGCCGCGCGGGCGGACGGGGGGAAAGAGCGTGGAGATGTGGAAGTCGAGGTCGTCGTGGGTGGGTGGCCGGGGCAGCGCCGTTCGGGCCCACTGGCGGAAGGTCACCCCGGACGGCACCGTCCAGGGCGCCTTCTCGTCCCGGATGGCCATCACGGGCGCGTCCAGCACGTAGTGGGCCCAGGCCGTGCGGGGATCCCGGCCGTCGGCCGGGGCGTGGGTGCGTCCGGGTTCCATCGCCGTCCACAGCGCCTGCCGGGTGGAGCGGTAACCCGTGGGGCGGCCCTGGCGCAGCGGCGAGTTGGCGAACGCGGCGGTGAGCACGGCGCCCAGCAGATGGGCGAGCCGCCAGCGCCGTGCCATGCCGAGTGGTCCGGGCTCCTCGTGCCCGGCGTCCACGCAGACCTGCACGGAGGCGGTGTTGCACATCATGGAGCGCCCGGCCGGACCCCGGCGGTCGAAGTAGGTCTCCATGCACTCGTACCGGGGCGTGGTGAGGAAGCGTCTCGGTGGGCGCCAGGGGTCATGTCCGTGGCCGGCGAGCCCGAGGCCGAGGCCGGTGAGCACGGAACGTACGAGGACCAGATCGGCGGCGGCGGACTCCACACACGCGGTGAGGGAGTCGGCCGGGAGGGAGCTCAGCTCCACCTGGCCGCCGGGTTCGAAGGTGATGGCGGACCGCAGCGGCAGTCCGCGCAGGGCGGTGACCGCGGCTTCGAGCCGGGTCGCCTCGACGGGTCGTGCGGGGTCGTGCGGGTCGTGTATGAGCCATTCGAGCTCGACTCCGATGCGACGCGGCGGCCCGGTCTTGAAGCAGATGCCGTGCAGCCGGGCCTCCATCTCGGCCTCGCTGATCGCCTTGTCGTCGGGCACAGTCGTCATCTCCCGTCCCGTTCCGGCAACGGCTCGCTGGGAAACGAACCGAAATGTCGCCGTCCACCTTTACCTGCCGACGCGCCGGGCTCAAGAGTGCCTCCAGAGTTGCACAAGAGTTCATCCGCCGCCGGGCGGGCAGGTCAGGATGGCTGACGGTGGTGCGGTTCCGCTCCTCGTACCGACTGGTTAGTATGTTCGACCCGGCGCGGTACCGCGTTCCGACGATCCGTTTGTGGAGGCCACCGGATGCAGGCATGGCGAGTGCACGACAATGGCGAGCCCGGTGAGGTCATGAGCCTCGACGAGGTGCCGGACCCCCAGGCGGGACCGGGACAGCTGCTGCTGCGGGTCCGGGCCGTCAACGTCAACTTCCCCGACGCCCTGCTGTGCCGCGGCCAGTACCAGGTGCGGCCGCCCCTGCCGTTCACCCCCGGCGTCGAGGTGTGCGGCGAGGTCGTCGCCGTCGGCGAGGGCGCCGAGGGCGTGGTCGGCTCCCGCGTCCTGGCCACGCCCACGCTCCCCGCGGGCGGCTTCGCCGAGCTGGTGCCCGTGGAGGCGGCCGCCGCACTGCCCGCGCCCGACGCCCTGGACGACGCCGAGGCCGCGGCGCTGCACATCGGCTACCAGACCGGCTGGTTCGGCCTGCACCGCAGGGCCCGCATCCAGTCCGGCGAGACGCTCCTGGTGCACGCCGCCGCGGGCGGGGTCGGCAGCGCCGCCGTCCAGCTCGGCAAGGCGGCCGGGGCCACCGTGATCGGCGTCGTCGGCGGCGAGGACAAGGCCCGGGTCGCCCGCGAGCTCGGCTGCGACCTCGTCCTCGACCGGCGCGCCGACGACATCGTGGCGGCCGTCAAGGAGGCCACCGGCGGACGCGGCGCGGACGTCGTCTACGACCCGGTCGGCGGCGACGCCTTCGTCAAGTCCGTCAAATGCGTCGCCTTCGAGGGCCGCATCGTGGTCGTCGGATTCGCCAGCGGCGTCGTCCCCCAGGCCGCCCTCAACCACGCCCTGGTCAAGAACTACGCCATCCTCGGCCTCCACTGGGGCCTGTACAACACCCACGACCCGGCCGCGATCCGCGCCTGCCACGAGGAGCTGACCAAGCTAGCCGCACAGGGCACCGTCAAACCACTGGTCAGCGAGCGCGTACCGCTGAAGGACGCGGCCGACGCCGTCCAGCGCGTCGCCGACGGCGTGACCACCGGCCGTGTGGTCGTCGTCCCCGGACAGGCCGGAGGGGACCGATGAGCACCACCCGGCACCGCCCCGCCGTGGACGCCGACGAGCTGCGCCGCCGCGTCCGCGAACTCCTGGACGCCCATCCGCCCGCCACCACCGACCGCCTGGACTTCCTGCGCGCCCGCTTCGACGCCGGGCTCGCCTGGGTGCACTACCCGGCCGGGCTCGGCGGCCTGGACGCCCCGCGCTCCCTTCAGGCCGTCGTCGACGCCGAGCTGGAGGCCGCGGGGGCGCCCGACAACGACCCCCGCCGCATCGGTATCGGCCTCGGCATGGCCGCCCCCACCATCCTCGGCTTCGGCACCGACGAGCAGCGGCAGCGGCTGCTGCGCCCGCTGTGGACCGGCGAGGAGGTGTGGTGCCAGCTGTTCAGCGAGCCCGGCGCCGGATCCGACCTCGCGGCGCTCGCCACCCGGGCGGTGCGCGACGGCGACGACTGGGTGGTCGACGGACAGAAGGTCTGGACCTCCAGCGCCCATCTCGCCCGCTGGGCCATCCTCATCGCCCGCACCGACCCCGACCAGCCCAAGCACCGCGGCATCAGCTACTTCATCTGCGATATGACCGACCCCGGGGTCGAGGTCCGGCCACTGCGCCAGATCACCGGCGAGGCGGAGTTCAACGAGGTCTTCCTCACGGGTGTGCGCATCCCCGACAGCCAGCGGCTCGGCGAGATCGGCGAGGGCTGGCGCGTCGCCCAGACCACCCTGATGAACGAGCGGGTCGCCATCGGCGGCGGCCGCGTCCCCCGCGAGGGCGGCATGATCGGCCTCGTCGCCGACACCTGGCGCGAGCGCCCCGAACTGCGCACCCACGACCTCCACCAGCGGCTGCTGCGGCTGTGGACGGAGTCCGAGGCGGCCCGGCTCGCGGGCGAGCGGCTGCGCCAGCAGCTCGCGGTCGGCCAGCCCGGCCCCGAGGGCTCGGCCATGAAACTCGCCTTCGCCCGCCTCAACCAGCACATCAGCGCGCTGGAGGTCGAGCTGCTGGGGGAGGAGGGGCTGCGCTACGACGACTGGACACTGCGCCGCCCCGAACTGGTGGACTTCACCGGGCGCGAGGCCGGCTACCGCTATCTGCGCGCCAAGGGCAACTCCATCGAGGGCGGCACCTCGGAGGTGCTGCTCAACATCATCGCCGAACGCGTCCTGGGCCTGCCGCCCGAGCCGAGGACCGACAAGGACGTCCCGTGGAAGGACCTGCCCCGATGAGCACCGCCGACCTGCTCTACTCCGAGGCGGAGGACGATCTGCGCGCGGCCGTACGGTCGCTGCTCACCGACCGCTGCCCGCCCGCCACCGTGATGTCCGAGGCCGAGAGCGGCCGGGCGTACGACGTGGCGCTGTGGCGCGCGCTGGGCGCCGAGATGGGCACCGCGGGGCTGCTGGTGCCGGACAAGCTCGGCGGACAGGGCGCCACCGCGCGGGAGGCGGCGGTGGTGATGGAGGAGCTCGGCCGCGCCGTCGCCCCCGTGCCGTACCTCACCAGCGCCGTTCTCGCCGCCGCCGCCCTGCTCGGCTGCGACACCGACCAGGAGGCCGTGGCCCGGCTGCTCGGCGCGGTCGCCGAGGGCCGCACGGTCGGCGCCCTCGCGGTGCCGCTGTCCACCGTGGCCGTGGTGCCCGGCGGCGAGTCCGGCGCGCCCGCCGCGACCGTACGGGCCGACGGCGACGGCACGGTCAGCGGCCAGGTCTCCGGTGTCGCGGGCGCGGCGGGCGCCGATGTGCTGCTCGTCCCCGCCACCGGCGCGGACGGCTACGGGCTGTACGCCGTGGAGACCGCCGAGACCAGCGTCACCGTCGAACCCCTCACTTCGCTCGACCTCACCCGCCCGCTCGCCGCGGTGACCCTCACCGGCGCCCCGGCACGCCGGCTGGCCGGGCCCGGCCGGGCCGAGGCGGCCATCGGACGGGCGCTGCTGACCGGGGCCGGACTGCTCGCCTCCGAGCAGCTGGGCGTGGCCGAATGGTGTCTGACCGAGACCGTCCGCCACACCAAGGAGCGCCATCAGTTCGGGCGCCCCATCGGCTCGTTCCAGGCGCTCAAGCACCGCATGGCCGCGCTGTGGCTGGAGCTGGTCTCGGCGCGCGCCACCGCCCGGTACGCCGCCGACGCACTGGCCACGGACAGCCCGGACACACCGGTCGCGGTGGCCGTGGCCCAGGCGCACTGCGCCGAGGTGGCGGTGCACGCGGCCGAGGAGTGCGTCCAGCTGCACGGCGGCATCGGCATGACCTGGGAGCACCCGGCGCATCTGTATCTCAAGCGGGCCAAGAGCGACCAGATCGCGCTGGGCACCCCCGGCCGCCACCGGCAGGCGCTCGCCGGACTGGTGGATCTGCCGGCCCCCACCGGCTGACCTGCCGGATCCGGCGAACCCGCCCCCGCTCCGCGATCACGCCACTAGAGTGCCGAACAGCTGTGCGGCACGTCGGGTGAGTCCGGAACGGGGGCACATGATGAGCGACTTCGACTACATCGTGGTGGGGGCGGGCTCGGCGGGCGCCGTGGTGGCGGCCCGGCTGACGGAAGCCCCGGACGTACGGGTGCTGCTGCTGGAGGCCGGGAAGGACGACGCGGCCGCGCAGATCCACGACCCCACCGCGTGGTTCACCCTCATCGGCGGTGAGCACGACTGGGGCTACACCACCGTCCCGCAGCCGGGCCTGGCCGGGCATCCCCAGGCCGCCGCGCGCGGCAAGGTGCTCGGCGGCTCCAGCAGCATCAATGTGATGACCTATGTCCGCGGCCACCTCGGCACCTTCGACGCGTGGGCCGCCGACGGCTGCACCGGCTGGGACGCCGCCTCGGTGCTGGAGACCTTCCGCGCACTCGAGCACGCCGAGGGCCGCGACCCGCGCTTCCGCGGCACCGGCGGCCCGCTGCGGCTCAGCCGGGCCGAGACGCCCAACCCGCTGAGCACCGCCTTCCTCGACGCCGCCAAGGAACTCGGCCATCCCTACAACGACGACTTCAACGGCGCGGAGAGCGAAGGCGCCGGGCGCCATGAGTGGACCATCCACGAGGGGCGCCGCCAGAGCACGGCGGTCGCCTATCTCGATCCGGCGATGGACCGCCCCAACCTCACCGTGCGCACCGAGGCCCACGCACACCGGCTGCTCTTCGAGGGCGCCCGCTGCGTCGGCGTCGAATACGCGGGCTCCGGCGGTGTGGCACGGCGGGTGCGCGCGGTGCGGGAGGTCATCGTGTGCGCGGGCTCGGTGGACTCGCCCAAGCTGCTGATGCTCTCCGGAATCGGCCCGGCCGGCCATCTGCGCGAAGTGGGCGTCCCGGTGCTGGTGGACGCCCCCGAGGTGGGGGCCAATCTCCAGGACCACCCCCTGGTCGGGCTGGTCCACGAGGCGGGTACCCCGCTGCCGCCGCCCCCGCTGACCACCGCCGAGGCGGCCCTGTTCACCCGGACCGACCCCGGGCTGCCCCGCCCCGACCTCGAGGTGTTCCTCTTTCACATCCCGTTCCACCCGAGGCTGCTGCCGTTCCCGCCGAACAGCTTCACCCTGACGGCCGCCGCGATGCAGCCCCACAGCCGGGGCACGGTCCGGCTCTCCGGCGCGGACCCCGAGGACCGGCCGCTGATCGACCCCGGCTATCTCAGCGACGGAAGGGACCTCGCCACTCTGGTCCAGGGGGTCGAACTGGCCCGGTCGCTGGCAGCCACCGACGCGTTCGAGGCGTGGCAGCCGCGCGAACTGCTGCCCGGCCCCGGGGTGAGCGGCCGGGACGGCCTGGCCGACTTCGTCCGCGAGAACACCGGCACCTACTTCCACCACGTCGGCACCTGCCGGATGGGCGGGGACGAGCAATCGGTGGTGGACCCCCGGCTGCGCGTCCGGGGCGTCGAGGGGCTACGGATCGCCGATGGATCGATCATGCCGTCGATCGTCTCGGCCAACACCAACGCGGCCTGCGTCATGATCGGCGAGATGGCCGCCGAGTTGATCCGCGCCGACGCCTGAGCGGGTTCGGCACGCTCGTTCACCGCGCAGGGGCGACCGCCGGGGAGTAACCGAACAGCAGATCGGCACCCGTATGGAGCACCAGGTGAAGGCGGTCCTGGGGCGATTCTGGGCCACACTGACGGCCGGATTCCGATGCTCCGTAGTGGCCGAGGAGGCTCCCCATGGCCATTTCCATCTCCGTGGTCCTGCTGCTTCTGATCCTCACAGTGGTGTTTCTCCGCAGCGGCGGATTGCGCATCTCGCATGCGCTGGTCTGTGTGACGCTGGGCTTCTACCTGGCGAGCAGCAGCGTGGCGCCCACCATCTCCGAGGGGCTGGCAGCCACCGCGGACGTGGTCAGCAGCGTCCGTCCCTGATCCACGCCCGCGGCGACCGGTCTCTGGCGGCCGGGCTCAGCGGCCGATCTCGACGTCCTCCAGCACACCGACCGCATCGGGCACCAGAATCGCCGCCGAGTAGTAGGCGGAGACCAGATAGGACGTCACGGCCTGCTCGCTGATGCCCATGAACCGGACGTTCAGACTGGGCTCGTACTCATCCGGGATACCGGTCTGATGCAGACCGATGACCCCCTGGCTCTCCTCCCCGGTGCGCATCGCCAGGATCGAGCTGGTGCCGGACTCGCTGATCGGGATCTTGTTGCAGGGCAGCAGCGGAACCCCGCGCCACGCCCGCACCGCGACCCCGGCCACCTCGATGCCCTGCGGATACAGACCACGGCTGCTGCACTCCCGCCCGAAGGCGGCGA
>NZ_JAAAYH010000370.1:0-9017 GCF_018035285.1 Streptomyces sp. MK37H
CGTAGCGGCCCGGGCGAACGACGGTGACGGCGGGTCAGCGGTGGCAGCCGCAGGCGGCATGCCGGCCGTGCACGGTGGCGAGGGAGGCGGGCCGGGCCGTCGTGAACGACGCGGCGGCTGCCTCGGCGCCGGGCTGGTCCGCGTCCCAGACGCGCCTGCCGCCCACCAGCGTCAGACGGACCTTGGTGCCGGTGATGTCCTTGACCGGCACGCGGGTCACATCCCGGTCGAGCACGATCACATCGGCGGCCCGGCCCGGGGTGAGCACACCGGTCTCGTGGTCGATCCGGAGCTGATGAGCCGAGCCCGCCGTGTGCATGCGCAGGCTGGTGGAGCGGCTGATGCCCTCCCGCTCCGGGTACAGCGCACCGTCCTCGCCCTGCCGGTCGATCGCGGTGCGGATCTGGTTGAACGAGTCGAGCGGGTCCACCGGCCAGTCCGATCCCCCGGCCAGCGCCGCGCCGTACCGCTCCAGGCTGCGCGCCGGATACAGCAGCCGGTGGCGGTCCGGGCCGATGTAGGGCAGGAGGGCGTCCATCGTCCACACATTGCGCATCGCCCACTGGAGCTGCATGCAGGCGACCACGCCGAGCGGTGCGAAGCGCCGGTAGTCGTCCGGGTGCACCAGTTGCAGATGGGCGATGGTGTGCCGGTTGCCACGGCGGCCGTTGGCGCGTACCGCCGCCTCGTAGCCGTCCAGCGCGGTGCGCACCGCACGGTCGCCGATCGCGTGCGCGTGCAACTGCCACCCGGCCCGGTCCAGTACGGTCGCCAGGCGCCCGTACTCGGTGGCGGTGGCGTACAAGTCACCCCGGTTGCCGGTGGGTTTGCCGTCGGCGTCGAGGTACGGCTCCAGCAGTGCGGCGGTCTGCGCGGGGTGCTCGATCACTCCGTCGAGGAAGACCTTCGCCGTCCCGAAGCACAGGCCCGGCACCTGTCCGTACGCCGTGCGCTGCTCGTTGACGTGGGCCAGCGCGGCCTTCGGATCGCGGACGTGGTCGATGTCCAGGCGGAGCGCGGGAATCACCCGCTGCGGCAGCCGGCCCGAGGCGGCCAGGTCGGCGTAGGCGCGGAGTCCATCGGTCCCGGTGGCCGCGTCCATGTACGTGGTGATGCCGTTGGACGCCGCCTGGCGGAGGGCCTTCGCGGCGGCGGCGAGCGCCTTGTCCTTGTCCGGCGGCGGGATCACCGCCGCGACGATGTCCTGCGCGGTGTCCTTCAGCAACCCGGACGGTGCTCCGGCCGTGTCGTGGACGATATGGCCTCCGGCCGGGTCCGGGGTGCTCGACGTGATCTTCGCCAGCTCCAGGGCCCGCTGGTTGACCCACATGTTGTGGGCGTCCGAGCCCTTGAGCGCGATCGGCCGGCGGGTTGGCAGCGCGTCCAGGATGCGGTGGTGGGTCTCGGTCCCGGTCGGCAGGCCCACCGGGTTCCAGTCCTCCACCACCAGCCATCCATCGGACTCCTGGTCCTTGCTCGCGTTCAGGAAACCGGTGAGTTTCTCCTGGAGCGCGGCGACAGTGTAGGTCTCATTGCCCAGGGAGGGGTTGAGCGAGCGCCACCCGGCCTCCAGGCAGTGGGCGTGGGCGTCGATGATCCCCGCCATGACGGTGCCGCCGCGGGCGTCGACGAACTCCGTGTCCCTCCCGGCCAGCCGCCGCACCACGGACGACGGACCGACCGCGAGGATCCTCCCGTCCCTTCCCACGGCGAGGGCCTCCTGCTGCGGCATATACGGCAGCCCGGTCAGCACCCGCCCACCGTGGATGATCGTCGCGGCCGGACCACGGGATCGGGACGGACGACGGCCGGAGGCCGCGAACGCGGCGGAGGGGGCCAGGCCGAGTGCGCCAGCGGCACCCATCGCGCCCGCGGCCGACAGAAGACGGCGACGCGCCAGGTCAAGGCTCATGCTCACTCCCTGAGTGTGATGAGGTGTGACGCGTCAGCCTTGGTGATTAAACCCTTAAGCACCAGCCGCCCGGCGCTGCAGATATGGCCCA
Source organism: Streptomyces sp. MK37H (assembly GCF_018035285.1). Taxonomy (NCBI): domain Bacteria; kingdom Bacillati; phylum Actinomycetota; class Actinomycetes; order Kitasatosporales; family Streptomycetaceae; genus Streptomyces; species Streptomyces sp. MK37H. Next base: position 2,004 of record NZ_JAAAYH010000370.1, read on the forward strand.
TGGGCGAGGGTGTCCACAACGGATTCCGCAGCCATCCAGGGCGCCGGACGCACATTTTCCTCCCTCGACACGTGGCTACCGGCGCTGTTCCCAGGCGGCCCGGGTCGGCCGGTCGCGCGAGGTGCTCAGCAACACCAGGTGGGGGAAAGGTCTCGAAGTCGGCGGTCGGGCGGCCGCGGATGGGCTTGCCACCCGCGAAGTCACGTAGCGTCGACGAGCGCGCTCCGCACGGACGCGGGGATCTCGGTCTCGGCGAAGGGGTACCGGCTGGTGTGGCGGGTGCGCACGGCCGGGTACAGGACGGCCGGATCGGCCTCGTCGCCGAGCGGGCGGGTCAGTGTCACGGAGGCCAGCAGCATCGGATCGACGGGGTCGGGCAGCAGCCGGGGCGCCGCCTCCCAACCCTCGTGGGCCACCGCGACCCGCAGGTTCATCAGGGCGGCGCCACAGCCGATGTGCAGGGCGCGGAGCTCGGGGTCGGTCTGCGGCAGGGCGCCCCGCAGGTCGGCCCTGAGACGGAACACGCGGCTGCGCCGGGAGTACTCGAACCGCCAGGGCTGGGTGTTGTGCATCGAGGGCGCGGCCGTGGCGTCCTCCACCAACGACATGACCACCGCTTCGGAGAGCGAACGCGCGCTGCGGTGTGTCGTCGCGGAGCCGCGGTGGCCCGTCCCCTCCCGATGCCGTTCCGGTTCGTGCCCGGTGGGGTGAATGTGTGCGTCGTCCACTGTGACACCGCCGGTGAGGGGTGTCCTGGGGGCGGAACGCCCTCGGCCGAGGGGCCGGATGGCCCCGTGGTGGGCCATGTGGCCGCCAGAGGGAGCCATGCGGCTCATTCGGCGGCGCGGGCGAGCTGGCAGGCTCGGTGAAGGAGCCGGGCTCGACGAGGGAGCCAGGCTCTGCGACGGAAACACCGGCCGACCCACCGCGAGTGTGCGAGAGGAGTCGGAACATGCACCACAGAACGGTCGGAGACCTCATGACGCGCCCGGTGGTCCAGGCCCCCCGTGACATGCCGTTCAAGGAACTCGTGGCGCTGCTCGCGGAGCGTGATGTCACCGCCGTGCCGGTCGTGGACGGTTCGGGACGCCCGATCGGCGTGGTGTCCGAGGGCGATCTGCTGCGCAAGTCGTCCGGCCAGGCGGACCCCTCCGGTCTCCTCCCTGCGGCTGGCGCCCTCCGCCGTGATGGTCGACGTACGGGAGGGCGAGGTCACGCTGGACGGATCGGTCGAGGCCAGGAGCCTGGTGCCGGTCATCGTGCGGCTCTGCCGAGGCGTGGACGGGGTCGTCTCGGTCACCGAACACATCGCCTACGGCACCGATGACACCGGCGGCCCCGCCCTGGCCGCGTGAAACCCGGGAAACCCGGCGGGAGGCACCACCGTGGAACAAGCCGTCATGGAACAAGTGGTCACCGTGGGCCTCGACGGCTCGCCCGAGAGCCTGGCCGCCGCGCACTGGGCCGCGGACGAGGCGGAGCGGCGGGAACTGGCGCTGCGTCTGACACACGCGTGGATCCTGCTGGCTCCACCCACGCCCGGCAGCCCGGCGGCGGACGACCAGAACTACTGGTCGAAGCGGATCGTGCACGACGCGCACACCGAACTGGCCCGTGACCATCCGAAGCTGACCATCATCGAGGACCTGGTGTCGGACGAGGCCGAGGCGGCCCTGCTCGACGCGGCGGCGCACTCCCGCATGCTGGTGCTCGGATCGCGGGGGCTGGACCGGATGGCGAGCTTCTTCCTGGGTGACATCGGGCTGCACACCATCGCCCGGGCGGAACGGCCGGTGGTGCTGATGCGCGCGGAGCGGGAAGCGGATGGACACGGACGGCGTGTGGTCGTGGGCCTGAGCCTGCACGGCCCCCAGGACAACCTCCTGGAGTTCGCCTACGTCACCGCGTTCACCCGCGATGTGCCACTGCACGCCGTCCACGGACGAAGGCCCGACCGGGCGCATGCCGCCACTGCGGGCGATGGCGTGGCCCGGGACACCATGGAGCGGGCGCGACGGGAGCTGGACGAGGTGTTGCGGCCGTGGCGGGAGAAGTTCCCCCGGGTGCGGGTCATCGACGAGGTCCGGCTGGAGAGCCCGGCCCGGGCCGTCGTCCAGGCCGCGGCCGACAGCGATCTGCTGATGGTCGGACGGCGGAAACACCCACCCGCGCTGGGGCCCCGTCTGGGGCCCGTGGTGCAGGCCGCGGTGCACCACGCGAGCTGTCCGGTGGCCGTCGTCCCGCATGAGTGAGTGCGCTCGACGTCCTGTGGTGGGGCGACGTCCTGTGGTGGGGCTCAGGCCACCCGGTACGGCCGGGCCCGCTCGCTGTTCAGCGTGAGCCCCAGCCCGGGCGCTCCGTCATGGCCCGGGGTGAGGCTGCCACCGTCGGGCGCGAGGGCGCCGTCGAACAGGAGGCGCTCGATGCGCACATGGTCGTGGAACCACTCCAGGTGGCGCAGATTGGGCACGGACGCGGCGGCGTGGGCGTGGGCGTGTGGGGCGCAGTGGCCGGAGATCTCGAGGCCCTGGCCGTGGGCGAGGGCGGCGGCGCGCAGCCAGACGGTGATGCCGCCGCAGCGGGTGACATCGGCCTGGAGGCAGTCCACGGCACCGGCGGCGAGCATGTGTGCGAAGTAGGGCAGGGTGTAGCCGTATTCACCGGCCGTGACCTCCATCGGGACCCGGTCGCGGACGGTGGCGAGCGTGGTGAGGTGGTCGGAGGAGACGGGTTCCTCGAACCAGGTCACACCGTGGTCGGCGAGTGTGCCGGCCATGCGGGTGGCCTGTTTGGCGTCGTAGCCGCCGTTGGCGTCCACGTACAGGGCGGTGGTGTCGCCGATGCTCGTGCGGGCGTCGGCCACACGTTTCCGGTCGCGTTCCTCGCACCGCCCCCACGACTCGCCGATTTTGATTTTGACGCGGGGAATGCCCTCTTCCTCGGTCCAGCCGCGCAGTTGCCGGTCCTGGCGCTCGGCGTCGTACGTGGTGAAGCCGCCGCTGCCGTACACGGGCACCTCGTCCCGCGCCCTGCCCAGGAGGTGCACCAGGGGCAGGTCGAGCAGGCGGGCCTTGCAGTCCCACAGGGCGATGTCCACGGCGGCGATGGCCTGGGCGGCCACGCCGGGCAGTCCGGCGTTGCGCACGGCGCGGTGCATGGCCTCGTTCGCGCGTGGCACATCGAGGGCCGGGGTGCCGGTGACCACGTCGGCCAGCAGATCATCGATGACCAGGGCCGTGGCGGCGGGAGCGTAGGTGTAGCCGAGTCCGGTGACCTGGCCGCACCGGACGGTGGCGAGGACGAGGGTGGTGCTGTCCCAGCTGAGGGTGGCGTCGGCCTCGGGGGCGTCGGTGGGCACCGTGTAGACGGCGCTGTCCACCCCGTCCACGACGTGCTCGCCCGCGCCTCCTGCCGCGACGCCACCCGTCACCACCGTGCGGTCACCCTCCCCCGCGGCGCGTGCGTCGCGCGGCCCCCGCCACGGCCCCCGCCACGGCCGTCGCCGTGAGGACGGCGGCACCGGCGGTGGTCGCCCAGCGGGCCGCGCGCGAGGGCGGGGCCACGCGCTGTGCCAGGCGTTCGGGCCGCTCGCTGGGCAGGGTGGTGTCGAGGCCCAGGGCCAGCGCCTCGGCCAGGTGGAGGGCCCCGCGGCCGGTGTCGCCCTGCTCGATCTGGGTGCGGCAGCTGAAGCCGTCCGCGAGCAGCAGGCTGCCGGGGGCGGCCGCACGCACGGCGGGCAGCACGCCCTGTTCCGCGATGGCCATCGAGACCTCGTGGTGGCCGCGTTCGAAGCCGAAGTTTCCGGCCAGGCCGCAGCAGCCCTCGTCCAGGACGTCGGTGACGAGGTGGGCGCGGCGCATCAGTTCGCGGTCCGCGTCGTCCTTCATGATGGCGTGCTGGTGGCAGTGGGTCTGGACGACGGCCTGCCGGCTGAGCGCGGGCGGCCGCCAGCCGTCGGGGGCGTGGTGGACGAGGTGTTCGGCGAAGGTGCGGAACTGCCCGGCCAGCCGCCCCACGTCCTGGTCGGCGGGCATCAGTTCGGGTGCGTCGGCCCGGAACACCGCGGTGCAGGAGGGTTCGAGACCGATGATCGGGGTGCCCGCCTCCAGGTAGGGCCGCAGCACCCGCAGCGTACGCCGCAACACCCTTTTCGCCGTGGCCAGTTGCCCGGTGGAGATCCAGGTCAGACCGCAGCACACGGGCTCGGTCGGTACGGCGACCCGGAAGCCGGCGTCCTCCAGCACCCGGACGGCCGAGATGGCGACCGAGGGGTGGAAGTAGGTGCTGAAGGTGTCGGGCCACACCACCACGGTCCGCGGGTCGGCCGGGTCCGGCTCCTCGGCGGCGCGGGCGCGCCACCACTGGAGGAAGGACCGCCGTGCGAACACCGGCGCCTGGCGTGCGCCGTCCACCCCGGCCAGCCACTTGCCGAGACCGGCCACGCCCGGCGCCCGGGCCACGGTGTTGACCAGCGAGGGCGCGATACGGGACAGCCGGGCCCACACCGGCAGCCAGCCCATGGAGTAGTGCGCCGCCGGGCGCGGGCGGCCCCCGTAGTGGTGGGCGAGGAACTCGGCCTTGAGCGTCGCCATGTCAACACCGGTCGGGCAATCGGACTTGCAGCCCTTGCACGCCAGGCACAGGTCCAAGGCGTCACGGACCTCGGTCGAGCGCCAGCCGTCGGTGACGGCGGAGTCCGGATGGCCGTCGAGCATCTCGAACAGCAGCCGGGCCCGGCCGCGGGTGGAGTGCTCCTCCTCGTTGGTGGCCCGGTACGACGGGCACATCACGGCGCCGTGGTGGCCGCGGCAGTTGCCGATGCCGACGCAGCGCATGACCGCGCGGGTGAAGGAGTGCTCGTCGTCGGGGTAGCCGAAGTGTGTGCCGGGGGTGGCCGGCCGCCACCCCGGGCCCAGGCGCAGCTGACCGTCGACCGGGTTCGGACCGGTGACCGTGCCCGGACCGGTGACCGTGCCCGGGCCGGTGACCTGACCAGAGCTCGGGCCGGTGACCTTGCCGGGGTTCATCCGGTTCTCCGGGTCGAACAGGGCCTTCACCTCGCCGAACGCGGTCACCAGGCGCTCGCCGAACATGCGGGTGAGCAGTTCGCCCCGCGCCTGCCCGTCCCCGTGCTCGCCGGACAGCGAGCCGCCGTACGAGACCACCAGGTCGGCGGCGCGTTCCAGGAAGCGGCGGAAGTCGGCCACACCGTCGGCGGTCGTCATCCCGAACGGGATGCGGGTGTGCACACAGCCCTGCCCGAAGTGGCCGTACAGCGACGGATGGTCGTAGCCGAACTCCGCGAACAGGTCCTTCAGATCGCGGAGATAGTCCCCCAGGTGCTCGGGCGGGACGGCGGAGTCCTCCCAGCCCTCCCAGGTCTCCCGGTCGTCCGGCGGGCGCGCGGTCACCCCGAGACCCGCCTCGCGGGCCCTGAGCATCCGCTGCTCGCGCCGGGGGTCGTCGGAGAAGGCCACCGTGGCGTCCTTCTCGTCCCGCCCGACCGAGCGCAGCAGCGCGTGCGCCTGTTCGTCGACGTCCTCCTGGGTGTCCCCGCTGAACTGCACCATCAGCCAACTGTCTCCCCCGGGGAGGGAGTCGAGGGACTCGAGGTAGGCGTGCTCCTCGCGCATCAGCTGGGCCATCCGCCCGTCGAGGGCCTCCAGTTCGCCGGGGGTGCAGTGCTCCAGGAGCCGGGGCACATCGTCGGCGGCGGCGCAGATGTCGTCGTAGCCGAGCACCAGCAGCGACTGGTACGGAGGCACCGGCACCAGGTCCACTTCGGCGCGCACCACCGTCACCAGCGTGCCCTCGCTGCCCACCAGGGCCCGGGCCACGTCGAAGCCGTTCTCCGGCAGCAGCGAGTCCAGGTTGTAGCCGGAGACCCGGCGCGGAATCTTCGGGTAGCCGCGCCGGATGTCCGCGAGGTACGCGCCGACGACGCGGTCCAGTCCGTCGTAGATCTCGGCCCGGCGGCCGCCCTCCGCCGCGATCCGCGCCCGCTCGGCCTTGGACGTCGGCCCCACCCACATGCGCACGCCGTCGTAGGTGAGGACCTCCAGGCGGCGCACGTTGTCCACGGTTTTGCCGTACGCCTGCGCCGACGCGCCGCACGAGTTGTTGCCGATCATGCCGCCCAGCGCGCAGTGGCTGTGCGTGGACGGCTTGGGACCGAACTGCAGCCTGTGGTTGGCGAGTTGGCGGTTGAGCTCGTCCAGCACCAGCCCCGGCTCCACCACACAGGTGCGCGCCTCGGGATCCACCGAGACCAGGGCGTGGCAGTACTTGCTCCAGTCGATCACCACGGCGGTGTTCGTGGACTGACCGGCAAGGCTGGTGCCGCCACCCCGCGACAGGACGGGCGCGCCGAAGCGGGCGCACACCTCCACCGCCCGCGCCCCGGCCTCCACACTGCGCGGGACGACGACGCCGATGGGCACCTGACGGTAGTTGGAGCCGTCCGTGGCGTACGCGCCCCGGCTGCCCGCGTCAAACCTGACCTCGGCGTCCACCTCCGCACGCAGTGCCCCCTCCAGCCCGCTCGCGGTACCGGTACGCATGCCGCGCTTCCCCCTTCCGTCAGGTGTGTCCGCGTCCCGGCAGGCGCTCGGCGTACTGGGCGACCTTCTGCCGGATGCCCCGGTGGGCGATCCCGGCCAGCTCGGGGTCGTGCAGCGCGGCCTTCACGGTCTTCTTCGCCAGGGGAAGCATGAGGTGGGGCGGGATCGGGGCGATCTCCTGGTCGACCGTGAACTCCAGGACGACCGGGCGGTCGCTGGCCAGCGCCTCGTCCCAGGCCCTGCCGACCTTCTTCGGGGACTCGCAGCGGATGCCGCGCAGCCCCAGCAGCTCGGCGTACGCCCCGTAGGGGACGTCGGGGATGTTCTGGGAGGCGGGGTACTTCGGGTCCCCGGCCATGGCGCGCTGCTCCCAGGTCACCTGGTTGAGGTCCTGGTTGTTGAAGACGCAGAAGACGAGCGGCGGGCCGCCCGCCAGCCGGTCCATATAGCGCTT
>NZ_JAAAYH010000371.1:0-9003 GCF_018035285.1 Streptomyces sp. MK37H
ACCGACGGCCTGGATGTGGCGGCGCTGCAGCGCAGGCTGGCCGCCTTCGCGGCGGCGCGCGACTGGCAGCGGTACCACACCCCCAAGAACCTCGCGGCGGCGCTGAGCGTCGAGGCGTCGGAGCTGGTGGAGATCTTCCAGTGGCTGACGCCTGAGCAGTCGGCGCGGGTGATGGAGGACGAGGGGAAGGCGGGCCGGGTCGAGGACGAGGTCGCCGATGTGCTGGCGTATCTGCTCCAGTTCTGCGAGGTGCTGGGGATCGACGCCCTCGCGGCGCTCTCGGCGAAGATCGACCGGAACGAGGTCCGGTTTCCGGTGAACGGGGCGCGCTGACGGCGTACGGGTGTTGAGCGCGTACGGGCGTTGAGCGCGTACGGGTGCGGGTCGCGGCGCCGACGGGGCTGACCGCGAACGGGGGCTTTGGCGGTGAATAGGTGATCTCGCGGTGAACGGGGGGCTATGACGGTGAACGGGGGCTGTGGCGGTGAACCGTGATCTCCGGTCATTCGAGGGGCTCCGACCCCTTGATCCGTCACTCTCAGTAGTGAAGAAGTTATCCACACCGCAACTGTTGTCAACAGATTCCTGAATTCCCCTAGCTTTTCGGCCTGTTAGTCATCACTCTGGGTAGTGGAGGAGTGACGGGCTCGGAAGTCCGTTGAGAGGGGTGCGGGGAATGGACGCGATGCGGCTGATCGGTGTCACCCGGCACGCCCTGGCGAAGGCCGGGAGCGTGCACGACATCGTGGCCGAAGCCTGGCAGGTTCAAGCGCTGGCCGAAGCGGTCGGCGGATATTTCGTGGTGAGCGGCCCGGCGGCCGCGCGAGCGGAGGCGCGCGGTCTGTGCGAGGCGGGCGGGCGGGCGCGCGGCGCCCTGTTCCACCCGGCGCTGCACCACCCCACGTTGCGCGGCGGCGGTTTACGGGCCGCCCAGCTCTCGGAGGTGCGCGATCCGAGGGCGGTGCTGCTGGCGCTGGGGGAGCTGCTGGCGGAGGCGGGATTCGCGCTGGTCGGGGTCGCCTCCAATACCGAGGAGGAGGCGCTGTACTGGCAGTGCGTGGAGGCGATCGACGCGGCGGACGAGGCCCGGGACCGGGTGCACGGCATGCTCAGGCACCTCACCTTCCGCGAGTGGGGTGGGGAGTGGGGTGGTGCCGCGTGACGAGGCAGGATGGGTGCCATGGATCTTCGCATCTTCACCGAGCCCCAGCAGGGGGCGACCTACGACACGCTGCTCACCGTCGCCAAGGCCACCGAGGACCTCGGATTCGACGCCTTCTTTCGGTCCGACCACTACCTCCACATGGGAGACGTGGACGGCCTCCCTGGCCCCACCGACGCCTGGATCACCCTGGCCGGGCTGGCCCGCGAGACCCGGCGGATCCGGCTGGGCACCTTGATGACCGCCGCCACCTTCCGGCTGCCCGGTGTGCTGGCGATCCAGGTGGCGCAGGTCGACCAGATGTCGGGTGGACGAGTCGAGCTGGGCCTGGGCGCGGGCTGGTTCGAGGAGGAGCACCGGGCCTATGGAATCCCCTTCCCCAAGGAGAAGTTCGCCCGGCTGGAGGAGCAGCTGGCCATCGTCACCGGGCTGTGGCAGACCCCGGTCGGTGAGACCTTCGGCCATGACGGTGCCCACTACCAGCTGGTGGACTCCCCGGGGCTGCCCAAGCCCGCGCAGAGCAAGGTGCCGGTGCTGATCGGCGGCCAGGGGGCCACCCGCACCCCGCGGCTGGCCGCGCGGTACGCGGATGAGTTCAATATGCCGTTCGCCTCGCCCGAGGACAGTGAGCGCCAGTTCGGCCGGGTGCGGGAGGCGGCCGAGGCCGCCGGCCGCAAGGGCGACGACCTGGTGTACTCCAACGCGCTGGTGGTGTGCGTGGGCAAGGACGACGCCGAGGTCGCCCGGCGGGCCGCGGCGATCGGACGGGAGGTCGAGGAGTTGAAGGAGAACGGTCTGGCGGGCTCCCCGGCCGAGGTCGTCGAGAAGATCGGCCGCTATGCGGAGGCGGGCGCCTCCCGGCTCTACCTCCAGATGCTGGACCTGGACGACCTCGACCACCTGGAGCTGATTTCCTCGCAGGTCCAGGCCCAGCTGGGCTGAACGCACCACCAGGAGCACCCGTGATGTCCGTAACCCCCACAGCCCTGGCCGCCGCGCTGGAGCGCGGACCGCTCGTCCTCGACGGCGGTCTTTCCAACCAACTGGAGGCACAGGGCTGCGACCTCTCCGACGAACTGTGGTCGGCCCGGCTGCTGGCCGACGACCCGGGGCAGCTCGAGGCGGCCCACACCGCCTACGCCCGGGCGGGCGCACGGGTGCTCATCACCGCCAGCTATCAGGCCACCTACGAGGGCTTCGCCCACCGGGGCGTGGGCCACGAGGAGGCCACGGCGCTGCTGCGGCGCAGTGTCGAGCTGGCGCGCGCGGCGGCCGAGCGGGCGGCCGCCGAGCGGACGGCCGCGGGCGAGCGGGGCGCGGAGCCGGTGTGGGTCGCCGCCTCGGTGGGCCCGTACGGGGCGATGCTGGCGGACGGCAGCGAGTACCGCGGGCGGTACGGGCTGAGCGTGGCCGAGCTGGCGCGGTTCCACCGGCCGAGGATCGAGGCGCTGGCCGCGGCCGGTCCCGACGCGCTGGCGCTGGAGACGGTGCCGGACGCCGATGAGGCCGCGGCGCTGCTGAGCGCCGTCGAGGGATGCGGGGTGCCGGTATGGCTCTCCTACAGCATCGCGGGGGAGACCACCCGGGCCGGGCAGCCGCTGAGGGACGCGTTCGCCCTGGCCGCGGGTGTCGACCAGGTGATCGCCGTCGGCGTCAACTGCTGTGAGCCCGGCGACGCGGACCGGGCCGTGGAGATCGCGGCCGACATCACCGGCAAGCCGGTGGTGGTCTATCCGAACAGCGGAGAGGAGTGGGATGCCACGGCACGGAGTTGGCGTGGCCGGGCGACCTTCGACCCGGGGCGGGTGAAGGCATGGCGGGACGCGGGGGCGCGGCTCATCGGCGGCTGCTGCCGGGTGGGCCCGGAGCGGATCGCGGAGCTGGCGGCGGTGGTGAGAGGCGATTAGGTGGTGTCCGGCGGAGCGGGGCGCCTGCGGCGGGCTGCTTTCCCCTACCCGCCCCTCCTCGCAACTGGGGCTCCGCCCCAGACCCCGAAACGGGGGCTCGCCCCACACCCGAAACGGGGGCTCGCCCCAGACCCCGCAACTGGGGCCCCGCCCCAGACCCCGAAAACGGGGGCCCCGCCCCCGCCCCCGGGGGCCAGGAGCGCAGCCCTTGGCAACGGGAAGGGGAGGGGCGGGGAGGGGACAGATCCGCCGGACACCCCGTAGCCGCCGAGCGGCCGCCCTGATGAGAAACCATTAGGTGAGGGGCGATCGCCGGGCGATACTCGGACGGGTGTTCTTGACGATAACCACCACCGGCACCGCCGAGCGCCCCGCGACCGACCTCGGGTTTCTGCTGCACAAGCATCCCGACAAGGCGCAGCGGTTCTCGACCTCCTACGGCACCGCGCATGTCCTCTACCCCGAGGCGACCGCCGAACGCTGCACCGCGGCGCTGCTGTTGGAAGTGGACCCCGTGGCGCTGGTGCGGCGGGGCCGCGGCAAGGGCCGGGGCGGCGCCCCCGACTCCGCGCTCGCGCAGTACGTCAACGACCGCCCGTATGCCGCCTCCTCCCTGCTGGCGGTCGCGCTGAGCGCGGTCTTCTCCAGCGCTCTGCGCGGCCAGTGCAAGGCCCGGCCCGAGCTGCCGGAGCGGGCGCTGCCCCTGCGGATCGAGGTGCCCGCGCTGCCCGCGCGCGGCGGTGCCGCCCTGGTCGAGCGGCTCTTCGAGCCGCTGGGCTGGGCGGTGACGGCCGAACCGGTGGCGCTGGACGAGGAGTTCCCGGCATGGGGCGACTCGCGGTACGTACGGCTGGTGCTGGAGGGCGAGCTGCGGCTGGCCGACGCCCTGCGCCATCTGTATGTGCTGCTGCCCGTGCTCGACGACGCCAAGCACTACTGGGTCGCCCCGGACGAGGTCGACAAGCTGTTGCGTTCCGGAGAGGGCTGGTTGGAGAGCCACCCTGAGCAGCGGCTGATCACCAACCGCTATCTGGCCCGGCGCTGGTCGCTGACGCGCAGCGCGCTGGAGCGGCTGGAGCTGGCGCGGCTCGCCGAGGCCGACGACACCGCGGCGGAGGAGATCGACAACGCCGTCGGCGAACCGGCGGCGGCCGAGCTGATGGAGGAGGACGAGAGCGAGGAGGGTTCCGAGGAGCGGCCGGTGCCACTGGCGGTCCGGCGGCGGGAGGCGATACTCGAGGCCCTGCGCGGGGTCGGGGCGGCCCGGGTGCTCGATCTGGGCTGCGGCCAGGGCCAGTTGCTGGGCGCGCTGCTGAAGGAGGCGCGGTTCACCGAGATCGTGGGCGTCGATGTGTCGATGCGCGCGCTCAACGAGGCGGCGCGGAGGCTGCGGCTGGACCGTCCCGGCTTCGACACGGGCGCGGCCGAGCGGCAGTCGGCCCGGCTGAAGCTGACCCAGGGCGCGCTCACCTACACCGACTCCAGGCTCGCCGGATATGACGCGGCGGTGCTCAGCGAGGTGATCGAGCATGTGGATCAGCCCCGGCTGCCCGCCCTGGAGCATGTGGTGTTCGGCGCCGCACGACCCAAGGCCGTCGTGGTGACCACGCCCAACGTGGAGTACAACGTGCGCTGGGAGACGCTGCCCGCCGGGCGGATGCGCCACGGCGACCACCGTTTCGAGTGGACGCGCGAGGAGTTCCGGACCTGGGCGGGGGAGGTCGCCGAACGTCATGGCTACGCGGTGGAGTTCCGCCCCGTCGGCCCCGAGGACCCCGAGGTCGGCCCGCCCACCCAGCTGGCGCTGTTCCGCATCGGCGGCGACCACACGACCGATACGACCACCGCGACCACCGCGACCACGACGAAGGAGGCAGCAGCATGACCGAGGAGAAGCGCGCCATCGGCGTGCCCGACCTGTCGCTCGTGGTGCTCGTCGGCACCACCGGCTCCGGCAAGTCCACCTTCGCCCGACGCCACTTCCTGCCCACCCAGATCGTCTCCTCCGACGTCTGCCGCGGGCTGGTCGCCGACGACGAGAACGACCAGAGCGCCACCCCCGACGCCTTCGACCTGCTCCACTACATCGTGGGCAAGCGGCTGGCCGCCGGACGGCTGACCGTCGTCGACGCCACCAACGTCCGCACCGAGTCCCGCCGCGGCCTGATCGGGCTCGCGCGCGAGCACGACGTCCTGCCCGTGGCGATCGTCCTCGACGTCCCCGAGGGCGAGTGCGCCCGGCGCAACGCCCAGCGCCCCGACCGCGCCGGAATGCCCGACCATGTCATCCCCCGCCAGCGCCGTGAGCTGCGCCGCTCGCTGAAGTCCCTGGAGCGCGAGGGGTTCCGCAAGGTGCACGTCCTGCGCGGCGCCGAGGAGGTCGAGGCCGCGGAGGTCGCCACCGAGCGCCGCTACAACGATCTGCGCCATCTCACCGGCCCGTTCGACATCATCGGCGACATCCACGGCTGCCGCTCCGAGCTGGAGACCCTGCTGGGCAAGCTGGGCTACGCCCTGCGCCGCGACGAGCTCGGCCGCCCGGTCGACGCCGCCCACCCCGAGGGCCGTACGGCGGTCTTCGTCGGCGACCTCGTCGACCGCGGCCCCGACAGCCCCGGGGTGCTGCGTCTGGTGATGGGCATGGTCGCCTCCGGCGCGGCCCTGTGCGTGCCCGGCAACCACGAGAACAAGCTCGGCCGCTATCTCAAGGGCCGCAAGGTCCGGGTCACCCACGGCCTCGCCGAGACCGTGGAGCAGCTGGACCGGGAGCACCGCGCGGACCCGGCCTTCGTCGACCGGGTGCGGGACTTCATCGAGTCGCTGGTCAGCCACTACGTACTGGACGGCGGGGCGCTGGTGGTGTGTCACGCCGGGCTGCCCGAGAAGTACCACGGCCGCACCTCCGGCCGGGTCCGTTCGCACGCGCTGTACGGGGAGACGACCGGGGAGACCGATGAGTTCGGCCTGCCCGTGCGCTATCCGTGGGCCGAGGACTACCGCGGCCGCGCCGCCGTCGTCTACGGCCACACCCCCACCCCCCGCGCCTTCTGGCTCAACAACACCATCTGCCTGGACACCGGCTGTGTCTTCGGCGGCCGGATGACCGCGCTGCGCTGGCCGGAGCGCGAGCTGGTGGACGTCCCGGCCGAGCGGGTCTGGTACGAACCGGTCAAGCCGCTGACGACCGAGGCCCCCGGAGGCGCCGACGGGCGTCCGCTCGACCTGGGCGATGTGCGGGGCCGCCGGATCGTCGAGACCCGCCACATGGGCCGGATCGCGGTCAAGGAGGAGAACGCGGCGGCGGCGCTGGAGGTCATGAGCCGTTTCGCGGTCGACCCCCGGCTGCTCGGGTATCTCCCGCCCACCATGGCGCCGACCGCCACCTCCAAGGAGGGGACCGGCGGCGGAGCCGCCGACGGCGGCTTCCTCGAGCATCCGGCGGAGGCGTTCGCCGCCTACCGCGCGGACGGGGTGCGCCAGGTGATCTGCGAGGAGAAGCACATGGGCTCGCGCGCGGTGGCGCTGGTCTGCCGTGACGCGGACATCGCGCGGGAGCGCTTCGGCACGCCGGACGGCGTCTCCGGCGCGATCCACACCCGTACCGGACGGCCGTTCTTCGACGATGCCCAGCTCACGGAGACCGTGCTGCGCGGGCTGAGCGGCTGCCTCGATCGCGCCGGGCTGTGGCAGGAGCTGGACACCGACTGGCTGCTGCTGGACGCCGAGTTGATGCCGTGGTCGCTCAAGGCCGAGGGGCTGCTGCGCCACCAGTACGCGGCGGTGGGCGCCGCCTCGCGCGCCGTCTTGCCCGGCGTCCTCGCGGCGCTGGAGGGCGCGGAGGCGCGCGGGGTCGAGGTGTCCGCGCTGCTCGGCAAGCAGCGTGAACGGGCGTCGGACGCGGCCGCGTTCACCGATGCCTACCGGCGCTACTGCTGGCCGGTCGACGGGGTGGACGGCATCCGGATGGCGCCGTTCCAGATCCTGGCCGCCCAGGGCCGCAACCTGGCCACCGCGCTTCCGCACGATCAGCAGCTCGCCCTGATCGACCGGATGATCGAGGCGGAGAAGCCGGCCGCCGACGGCGCCCGGCTGCTGGTCCCCACCCGCCGGCTGATCGTCGACACCGAGGACGAGGCGTCGGTCGCCGAGGGGGTGCGGTGGTGGCTGGACCTGACGGCCGCGGGCGGCGAGGGCATGGTGGTCAAGCCGCTCCAGGGCTTCGTCCGCAAGGGCGACGGCCGGCTGGTCCAGCCGGGTGTGAAGTGCCGCGGCCGCGAGTATCTGCGCATCATCTACGGCCCGGAGTACACCCGCCCGGAGAACCTGGCCCGGCTGCGGGAGCGCCACCTGGGCCACAAGCGCTCACTCGCCCTGCGTGAGTACGCGCTCGGCCTGGAGGCGCTCGACCGACTGGCGGAGGGTGAGCCCTTGTGGCGCGTCCACGAGGCGGTCTTCGCGGTGCTCGCGCTGGAGTCGGAGCCGGTGGACCCACGGCTGTAGGGCTCCGGCCCGGCCGACGGGCCCCGGGTCCCGGACCTGGCGTCGGGTCCCGGACCTGGCGTCGGGCCCGGGAACGGCCCGGGTCCCGGCCCGGCTCATGGCCGGGCCGCCCGGCGTCAGGCGGCCGTGGCCCGGAGCCCGCGCTGGCCTCGGAGCCCCCGGAAGGGCCCGTGCCGTGGGACGGGGCTTGGGGCCCCGTGACAGCGTCGCGGCCCGGCCCGAGTCCCGCGACGGCCTCGGGCCTCGGACCTGGCTTCGGGTCCCGGACCTGGCTTCGGGCCCGGGAACGGCCCGGGTCCCGGCCCGGGTCCCGGCCCGGGCTACGGCTCGGCCTCGGAACCGCCCCGGGCCCGGCGACGGACCCGGCCCCGGACCCGGCCCCGGGCCGTCAGACGGCCGAGGGTGTCCGCGCCTCCCGGGCGCGGAACGCGCGGCGGTAGTCGTGTGGGGGCACCCCGACCGCTCGGGTGAAGTGGCGGCGCAGGTTGGCCGCCGTGCCCAGTCCGCACAGTTCCGCGATCCGGTCCACCGGCAGATCGCCGCCCTCCAGCAGCTCCCGGGCGCGCGCGATCCGCTGGCCCTGCAGCCAGCGCAGCGGCGTCGTGCCCGTGGCGGCGTGGAAGCGGCGGACCAGGGTGCGCGGGCTGGTGTGGGCGCGGCGGGCGAGGTCGGCCACGGTCAGTGGCTCGTGCAGCCGCTCGGCGGCCCAGTGCAGCAGCGGGGCGAGCGAGTCGTCGGTGCGCTCCGGCAGCGGCGCCTCGATGTACTGGGCCTGGCCGCCCGGCCGGTGGGCGGGCGCGACGAGCTGCCGGGCCAGGGTGTTCGCCGCCTCGGTGCCGTAGTCCTCGCGCACCAGATGCAGACAGACGTCGATGCACGCCGTGGACCCCGCCCCCGTCAGCACATCCCCGTGGTCGACGTAGAGCACGGACGGATCGAGCCGTACGGCCGGATAGCGCTCGGCGAACAGCGCCGCGTACATCCAGTGGGTGGCCGCCGTACGGCCGTCGAGCAGTCCGGTCGCGGCGAGGGTGAACGCGCCCGAGCACAGCGACACGATGCGGGCGCCGCGCCGATGGGCCTCGCGCAGCGCGTCGATCAGCTCCGGGGGCGGATCGCCGCGCACATCGGCCGAGGCCGGGACGATCACGGTGTCCGCCGCGATCAGCTCCTCGGTGCCGTACGGGGTGTGGGCGGCGAACCACGAGCGGGCGGCGACCGGTGCACCGGCCCCCTCACCGCCCGGTCCGATCGCACAGACCCGCAGCTCGTACCAGGGGTCGGGGAGTCCGGGGCGATCGGAGCCGAAGACATGGCAGGGCACCGCCAGATCGAAGATCGGCATGCCCGGGGTGACGGCGAGAGCGATGGACCGCATGGCAGGAATGTAGCGCATGCTGTCACTCCTGCCACTCGTTCCGCCGTGCCCCGGGG
>NZ_JAAAYH010000372.1:0-8981 GCF_018035285.1 Streptomyces sp. MK37H
CGGTACGGTCATTGACATCGCTCCTGAACCCTCTTTACGTTCGAATGGACGATCGCCATTCGGCTATGGGAATGGGAGCGTATGTCCGCACCCCGCGAGCCGCACCTCCCGCTGGCCCAGGCCCCCTGGGTGGAGGAGCGCGGCGACAAGCTCCGCATCACCGCCGTACGCACCTTCCTGACGGCGCCTCAAGGCTGCCCGTACCTCATCGTGCGGGTCGAGACCAACGACCCCGGGCTGTACGGCCTCGGCTGCGCCAGCGACCCCCAGCGCACACTGGCCGTCCGCGGCGTGATCGACGACTACCTCGCCCCGCTGCTGCGCGGCCGCGACCCCGGCGACATCGAGGACCTGCACCGCCTGGCCCTCAACAGCGCCTACTGGCGCGGCGGTTCGATCACCGGCAACGCCCTCGGCGGCATCGACGTCGCCCTGTGGGACCTCAAGGCCAAGCGGCTCGGCGCCCCGCTCTACGCACTCCTCGGCGGCCGTTTCCGGCACCGCGCCGCCGCCTACACCCATGTGGACGGCCGGGACGCCGAAGAGCTCGCCGAAAAGGTGACGGCCGCGCGCGAGCGGGGCTTCGGACACGTGCGCATCCAGTGCGCCGTGCCCGGCTCCGACACCTACGGCGCCGCGCCGTCCGGCGCCGGGGAGGCGCGGGCCCGCCACGACCGCTCCGGCCGCTGGGACAGCGCCGGCTATCTGCGCGCGGTGCCCCCGGTGCTGCGCCGCACCCGCGAACTGGTGGGCGACGACGTCGAGTTGCTGCACGACGCGCATGAGCGCCTCGACCCGCGCCAGGCCGGGGAGTTCCTGCGCCGGGTGGCGGACGCCGGGCTGTACTTCGTGGAGGACGTGCTCGCCCCGGAGGACGCCGCACACTTCGCCCGGCTGCGCGCCGCCTCCCCGGTCCCCCTCGCGATGGGAGAGCTGTTCAGCGATCTCACCCAGTTCCTGCCGCTGCTGGCCGGACCGGTGATCGACTTCGCCCGGATCCGGGTCCCCACGCTCGGCGGCCTCACCCCGGCCCGTAAGCTCGCCGCCGCCTGCGAGCTGCACGGTGTCCGGCTCGCCCCGCACGGTCCGGGCGACGTCAGCCCGCTGGCGCAGGCGGCCACCATCGCCCTCGACATCTCCAGCCCCGCCTTCGGCGTCCAGGAGGCGGCCACCTTCCGGGAGCCGGTTCTGGAGGTCTTCCCCGGCACGATCGTGCCGCGCCTGGGGGCGATGGAACCCCGCGAAACCCCGGGCCTCGGCGTCGACTTCGACGAGAGCGCCGCGCGCCGCCATCCGGTGCCCGAGCCCCTGGCCCACGACCGCTGGGCCCTGCTGCGGACCACCGACGGGAGCGTGCAGAGGCCGTGACACCGAACGCGACGAGCAGATGGACGCCCCAGGCGCGGGCGCTGACCGGGAGGGGGCCGCTGTGGGCGAGCCGCTGAGGATAGGACTGGTCGGGGCGGGAAAGATCAGCCGGGCCTATCTGGACACGCTGGCGCGCCTGCCGGGACTGCGCCTGACCGCCGTGACCGACCTCAACCGGGCCCGTGCCGAGGCCGCGGCCAAAACCGCCGAGGCCGCCGCCAAGAGCGCGGAGGTCGCCACCAAGAGCGCGGAGGCCGCCACCAAGGGCGCGGAGGGCGTGGCCGTCGCCGCGTCGGCCGACGCGCTGATGGCACGCGAGGACGTCGACGCCGTACTCAACCTGACCATCCCGGCGGCGCACGCCGATGTGGCGCTGGCCGCGCTCGCCGCGGGCCGGCATGTGTACGGCGAGAAGCCGCTGTCCGGCACCCGCGAGGAGGCCGACGCCATCCTGGGCGCTGCCGAGCGAGCGGGGCTGCGGGTCGGCTGCGCGCCGGACACCGTGCTCGGCCCGGGCACCCAGACCGCGCGCAAGGCCGTGGACGACGGGCTCATCGGCACACCGGTCGCGGCCACCGCCTTCATGACCACCGCCGGGCACGAGGCGTGGCATCCGGACCCGGAGTTCTACTACCGGCCCGGCGGCGGACCGCTGCTGGACATGGGCCCGTACTATCTGTCCGCCCTGGTGCACCTGCTGGGCCCGGTGGTCCGGGTCACCGGGGCGGCCTCCCGGCCGCGCGCCCAGCGGAGCATCGGCAGCGGGCCGCGCGCGGGCGAGCACTTCGCGGTCGAGGTGGACACCCATGTCACGGGCGTCCTGGAGCATCGAGGCGGCGCCCTCACCACGCTGCTGATGAGCTTCGATGTGCACGCGGCCCGGCTGCCGCGCGTCGAAGTGCACGGCAGTGAGGGCTCGTTGTCGGTGCCGGACCCCAACACCTTCGACGGACCGGTGGAGCTCTGGCGCGGTGGCGCCTGGGAGCCGCTGGCGCCGTCGGCCGGATACGCGGGCTCCGCCCGGGGGTACGGCCTGGCCGACATGGCGCGGGCGCTGCGGGCGGGCCGTCCGCACCGGGCCTCCGCCGAGCTCGCCCGGCATGTCCTGGACGTCATGCTCACCCTGCTCGACGCCGCCCGGGAGCGGACCTCGCTGCCGGTCGGCACCACATGTTCCCGTCCCGAGCCCGTGCCCTTCGTGGGCGAACCGTCCACATCGGCGGGCCACGGCTAGGGCGGTGTCGAGTACGGGCACAAGGGTCCCCTCCACCCTGCCGAAGGCCCGTACCGCGGCGCGGCGGCGCGCGCCTGTGCTCAGCACGTCCGCGAGTATCCCCCACCGCATACGGAGGACTTCCGTGCACAGGAAACGCCTGAGACTGCGCAGATCCCTCGCGCTGTTCGCCGGAACGCTGCTCACCGGAGCCACCCTGACGCTCACCTCACCGGCGGCGGACGCGGTGCCCGACCCCGGCCGGACGGCCGCCGCGCCCGTGTTCCAGCAGGTCACCCTCGCCAAGGGGGTGGCCGAGACGGGTGAGCCGATGTCGCTCGCCGTGTTGCCCGACCGCTCGGTGCTGCACACCTCGCGCGACGGCACCCTGCGGCTGACCGACGCCGCGGGCACCACCAAGGTGGCCGGCACCCTGCCGGTGTACAGCCATGACGAGGAGGGGCTGCAGGGCGTCGGGGTCGACCCGGGCTTCAGCACCAACCGCTTCATCTACCTCTACTACGCGCCGCCGCTGAACACCCCGGCCGGTGACGCCCCGGAGAACGGAGCGGCCGCGGACTTCGCCAGGTTCGACGGGGTCAACCGGCTCTCCCGGTTCGTGCTCAAGACCGACGGCACCCTGGACCGGGCGAGCGAGAAGACGGTGCTGGAGGTCAAGACCTCCCGTGGCATGTGCTGCCATGTCGGCGGCGACATCGACTTCGACGCCCAGGGCAATCTGTATCTGTCGACCGGCGACGACTCCAACCCCTTCGCCTCCGATGGCTACACCCCCATCGACGAGCGAGCGAGCCGCAATCCGGCCTTCGATGCCCAGCGCAGCGCGGGCAACACCAACGATCTGCGTGGAAAGATCCTGCGCATCAAGGTCAAGGCGGACGGTTCGTACGACACCCCGGCCGGCAACCTCTTCGCCCCCGGCACCGCCAAGGCCCGCCCCGAGATCTACGCGATGGGCTTCCGCAACCCGTTCCGGATGAGCGTCGACAAGGCCACCGGCGTGGTGTACGTGGGCGACTACGGGCCCGACGCGGGCAACGCCAGCTCCACCCGCGGTCCACAGGGCATGGTGGAGTTCGCCCGGGTCGCGAAGGCGGGCAACTTCGGCTGGCCCTACTGCGTCGGCAAGAACCAGCCGTATATCGACTTCGACTTCGCCACCGGCGCCTCCGGCTCCGCCTTCAACTGCGCCGCGCCGAAGAACACCTCGCCGAACAACACCGGCCTCACCGACCTGCCCCCGGCCCAGCCCGCCTGGATCCCCTACGACGGCGGATCCGTGCCCGAGTTCGGCTCCGGCTCGGAATCCCCGATGGGCGGACCGGTCTACCGCTACGACGCCAACCTCAACTCGCCGGTGAAGTTCCCGCAGGAGTACGACGGCGACTTCTTCGCGGGGGAGTTCGGCCGCAAGTGGATCAAGCGGATCGAGCAGGGCGCGGACGGCACGGTCGGCTCCATCAACGCCTTCCCCTGGACCGGCACCCAGGTGATGGACATGGCCTTCGGCCCGGACGGCGCGCTGTACGTCCTGGACTACGGCACCGGATGGGGCGCGGGCGACGCGAACTCGGCGCTGTACCGCATCGAGAACGTCGTAGGAGGACGGGCGCCGGTCGCCCAGGCGTCGAGCGACAAGACCTCGGGCAGGGCCCCGCTCCAGGTGGGGTTCTCCTCGTCCGGCACCAGCGACCCCGACGGCGACGCCATCGGCTACAGCTGGGACTTCGGTGACGGCGGTAAGTCCACCGAGGCCAACCCGACGCACACCTACACCGCCAACGGTACGTACACCGCCACCCTCACCGCCAGGGACCCCGGCGGTCTGACCGGCACGGCGAGCGTGCACATCACCGTCGGCAACACCGCGCCGACGGTCACCCTGGAACTGCCCGGCGACGGCCAGCTGTTCACCTTCGGCGACAAGGTGCCCTTCCGGATCAAGGTCAGCGATCCCGAGGACGGCACCATCGACTGCTCCAAGGTGAAGATCACCCATCTGCTCGGGCACGACAGCCACGCCCACCCCATCACCTCCGCCACCGGCTGTGAGGGCACCCTCCAGACGCTGGCGGACGGGGAACACGACGATAACGCCAATATCTTCGGGGTCTTCGACGCCGAGTACACCGACAAGGGAGCGAACGGCCAGCCCCCGCTGACCACCCACGACCAGAACGTCACCCAGCCGAAGCACCGTCAGGCCGAGCACTACACCGCGTTCCAGGGCATCGAGCAGGCGAGCCACTCCACGGCACACGGCGGTAAGACGGTCGGCTTCACCGACAACGGCGACTGGATCTCCTTCAAGCCGTACATCCTGAACAACGCCACCAAACTCACCGCCCGCATCTCCTCCGGTGGCCCCGGCGGCACCATCGAGGTCCGCGCGGGCAGTCCCACCGGGACCCTGCTGGGCACCGCGACCGTGCCCGGCACCGGCGGCTGGGAGAACTTCCAGGACGTGAGCGCCACGCTCAGCGGTGCCCCCTCCGGGACGACCACGCTCTACTTCGTCTTCAAGGGCGTCACCGGCCAGGGCAACCTCTTCGACCTGGACGACTTCACCTTCACCACCGGCTGAGCCGGGACGAGCCGGGCCGCGCCGGAGGTCCCGAGGGGAACCGCCGGACGGCCCGCGCGGCGGGGAGGAGAACGCCGACTCCTCCCCGCCGCATTTCTGCTCCCGCTGTCAATTCTCTTATCTGACACAGTCGATGGAAAGCCGCTTATTTTCCTCCTGACAGGGTGTCGAACCCCTTCTTTTGCCGAGTAAAGAAGCAGGTCAGAGGCGTGGTTAAAAGCAATGCGCCGGTATTCGGGCCGAAGCGTTGACGTGATAACACACATGGTTTTACATAAACGGCACGTGCGCTTTCCCGGAAGGCAGGCAGGGCAGGAGGAAGGGCCGACCATGCACGACGACCGCCACGCCGTGGAAGAGCGCATCGCGAAGTTCATCGCCGAGCGCCTTCGCCCGGCGCTCTACAGCGATCGCGTCCCGCTGGAGGTCGCCGCCTGGCACATCCCGGGGGAGCCGGTGCCGGTGGCCGACGCGCTGCGCGCCGAGTACCGGCCGTTCGTCACCGGTGGCAGCTGGGGCGGCCCGTGGTCGACCACCTGGTTCCGGACCACCGCGACGGTCCCCGAGCGCTGGGCGGGCCGCCGGGTGGAGGCGCTGTTCGACCTCGGCTTCGACCTGTCCCAGGGCCCCGGGGGCCAGGCCGAGGGCCTGGTCCACACCGCCGACGGGACCCCGCTGGAGGGCCTGCACCCCCACCACCGCTCGGTGCCGCTGACCACCCGCGCCGTCGGTGGCGAGAGCGTGTGCCTGCTGGTCGAGGCCGCCGCCAATCCGCCCATCGTGGGCAGCGCGGGCATCGGCACCCACTACGGCCACCGGCTCACCGCGGGCGAGGAGGACCTGTACCGGCTGCGCCGTGCCGATCTCGTGGTCCGCGAGGAGGACGTCTGGCAGCTCCTGCACGACATGGAGGTGCTGGACGAGCTGATGCGCGAACTGCCCCTCGGGCTGCCGCGCCGCCACGAGATCCTGCGCGCCCTCCAACGGGCCGTGGACAGCGTGCCCCCGCGCCGTGTCGCCGCGGGCGCCGCTGCCGCCCGGCAGATCCTGCGCCCGGTCCTGGACCGGCGCGCCCACGACTCCGCGCACACCATCGCCGCCGTGGGACACGCCCATATCGACTCCGCGTGGCTGTGGCCGCTGCGCGAGACCGTGCGCAAGTGCGCCCGCACGTTCTCCAGCATGGCCTCGCTGGCCGAGGAGTACCCCGAGCTGGTCTTCGCCTGCTCCTCCGCGCAGAGTTACGCGTGGATGCGCGACCACCAGCCGTACGTCTTCGAGCGGATCAAGAAGGCGGTGGCCGACGGCAATTGGGCGCCGGTGGGTGGCATGTGGGTCGAGGCCGACGGCAACCTGCCCGGCGGCGAGGCCCTGGCGCGCCAGCTGGTCCACGGCCGACGCTTCTTCTCCCAGGAACTCGGCGTGGAGACCGATGGCGTCTGGCTGCCCGACTCCTTCGGCTACACCGCCGCGTATCCGCAGCTGGCCGCTCTCGCGGGCGCCCGCTGGTTCCTCACCCAGAAGCTGTCGTGGAACGAGACCAACAAGCTGCCCCACCACACCTTCTGGTGGGAGGGGATCGACGGCACCCGGATCTTCACCCACTTCCCGCCCGTGGACACCTACAACGCCACCCTGTCCGGCGCCGAACTGGCCCACGCCGTCGCCACGTACGCCGACAAGGGCGCCGGCACCCGCTCACTGGCCCCCTTCGGCTTCGGCGACGGCGGGGGAGGGCCCACCCGCGAGATGCTGGAGAAGGCCCGGCGCCTGGCCGACCTCGAAGGCTCCCCACGGGTCAGAGTCCAGACGCCGTCGGAGTTCTTCCGCGAGGCCCGCGAGGAGTACCCCGACGCGCCGGTATGGCGCGGCGAGCTGTATCTGGAGACCCACCGCGGCACCTACACCAGCCAGGCCCGCACCAAGCGCGGCAACCGGCGCAGCGAGGCCCTGCTGCGCGAGGCCGAGCTGTGGGCGGCGACCGCCGCCGTCCGCACCGGCGAGCCCTATCCGTACGAGGCGCTCGACGCGCTGTGGAAGCAGGTGCTGCTCCACCAGTTCCACGACATCCTCCCCGGCACCTCCATCTCCTGGGTCCACGAGCAGGCCGAGCAGACCTACCGCGCCATCCACCGCGGCCTGGAGCGGATCGTGGCCCGCGCCGCCGG
Organism: Streptomyces sp. MK37H; assembly: GCF_018035285.1. NCBI lineage: Bacteria > Bacillati > Actinomycetota > Actinomycetes > Kitasatosporales > Streptomycetaceae > Streptomyces > Streptomyces sp. MK37H. The sequence continues at coordinate 7,355 of NZ_JAAAYH010000372.1, forward strand.
ACCGCCGGACCCCGCGGAACCCCTCGCCGTACTCAACGCCGCCCCGCACGCGCGGCGCGAGGTGGTCGTCCTCGACACACCGCCCGCCACGGGTGGCCGGGTGCAGAAGCTGTCCGACGGCCGGTACGCGGTGCTCGCCCAGGCCCCCGCGCTCGGCGCCGCCGTCCTCGGCACCGGCACCGCCGATGAGCCACGGGTCACCGCCCGGCCCGCCGACGGAGGCGGATACGTCCTGGACAACGGCGCGCTGACGGTCCACATCGACGCCGACGGGCTGGTCCGCTCCGCGTACGACCACACCTCCCGCAGGGAAGCCATCGCGCCCGGTGGCGCCGGGAACCTGCTGCGGCTGCACCCCGACGATCCGGTGCGCTGGAGCGCCTGGAACCTGGACGCCCAGTACCGCGACGTCCACCGCGACCTGGACACCGCCACCGCCGTCCACCTCGACGACGAGGGGCCGCTGCTGGCCCGTGTCCGCGTGGAGCGCACCACCGGCAGGTCCGTGGTCGTGCAGCGCCTCGGTCTGGCCGCGGGCAGCCGGATCCTGGAGGTGGACACGGACATCGACTGGCGGGAGGAGGACACCGTCCTCAAGGCCGCCTGGCCCCTGGACGTCCACGCCGAACGCGTGGCGTCCGAGATCCAGTTCGGCCATGTAGAGCGGCCCACCCACGAGAACACCAGCTGGGACGCCGCCCGCTTCGAGGCGTGGGCGCATCGCTGGATCCACGTCGGCGAACACGGCTGGGGCGCGGCCCTGCTCACCGACTCCACCTACGGACACGACGTCAGCCGCCGCACCCGCGAGGACGGCGGAACCACCACGACCCTCCGGCTCACCCTGCTGCGCGGCCCCCACAGCCCCGACCCGCACGCCGACCGGGGCCGGCACCGGTTCCGCTACGCGCTGTGCCCCGGCGCCGACATCGGCGACGCGGTGGCCGGGGGGTACGCCCTCAGCCTCCCGCTGCGCCCGGCCGCCACCCGGCTCGCCGGACCGCCGCTGGTCGCGGTGGGCGATCCGGGCGTCGTGGTGGAGGCGGTCAAGCTCGCCGACGACCGCTCCGGCGATGTCGTGGTCCGGCTCTACGAGTCGCGGGGCGGCCGGGTCCGCACCACTCTCGCCGCCGGGTTCGCCGTCGGGCGCGTCCAGGTGACCGACCTCCTGGAGAACCCCACCGGCGAACTGGCGTACCGCTCGGGCATGGTGGACCTCGAGCTGCGCCCGTTCCAGATCCTGACCCTCCGGCTGGCGCGCGAGGCGTCGTGAACCCGCCCTACCAGGACGTAGACGCCACGGGCCTGCCCGAGGAGGACCGCGGGCTGCTGCAGCGGTGGGTGGCGGAGGGCGGTCCGCGCGCCATCCGCGCCGCCGTCGTCCTCCTCGCCGCCCAGGGGCTGCGCAACGCCGAGATCGCCCGGCGGCTCGATGTCTCCCGGCAGACCGTGGGCCACTGGCGGCAGCGCTTCGACGCCTCCGGTATGGCGGGCCTGCGGGAGCGCCCCCGGCCCGGGCGGCCCGCCATCATCGACGAGGCCGAGGTCATCACCCGTACGGTCCTGGCGCCCGACGGCGGTGGCGCCTCCCGCGCGGTCGCCCGCGAACTCGGCTACAGCCACGCGG
>NZ_JAAAYH010000373.1:0-8968 GCF_018035285.1 Streptomyces sp. MK37H
CGGATACGCCGTGGTCCAGCTCGCCATGGTGATTCCGCACACCGGCCACGCGCTGGGCTGGGACGAGTCCGTGTATGTCTCCCAGGTCGATCCGCGCACCCCGCCCGCGTACTTCAGCGCACCCCGCTCGCGCGGCGTCAGTCTCCTGGTCGCGCCCCTCGTCTCCGCCACCGGCTCCATTCCGGCGCTGCGGATCCTGCTGATGCTGCTGTCCGCGGGCGCGCTCTACGCCGCCTTCCGGGTCTGGACCCGGCTGCTGCCCGCATCCCAGGTGGCCCTGGCCGCGCTGCTGTTCTCCGGGCTGTGGATCACCCAGATCAGCGGGCCCGCGGTGATGCCCAACCTCTGGGTGGCGATCGGCGCCGTCGCCGCCGTCGGCTGGTTCCTCCGGGTGCCGGACGAACCGAACGCCCGCTGGTGGCTGGCCGCCGTCCTCGCGGGCGTCACCCTGGTGCGCACCCCCGACGGGGGATGGCTCACCCTGCCGCTGCTGATCGGCGCGATCGGGGTGCGCAGCTGGCGCCCCGCCCTGATTCCGCTGATCGGCGGACCGCTGCTCGGCGCCGCCCAGTGGATCGGCGAGGCGTACGACCGCTTCGGCGGCATCGGGGAGCGGCTGAACGTCTCCAGCGACGTCGAGGGCGGCATGGGCCTCCACTTCAGCGTCGGCGCCGCGCTGCGCAGCCTCAACGGACCCCAGCTGTGCCGCCCCTGCGAGGTGCCGCTGCGCCACCCGGAGCTGACCGTGTGGTGGCTGGCGCTGCCCGTGCTGACCCTCCTCGCCGTACACACCGCCCTGCGCGACCGCCAGGAGCTGCGCCGGGTGCGGGTGGGGCTTGGCCGCCCGGCCGTCCGGCCCCCCGCCGTACCGCTCACCGTGCTGCCCATCGCCTGCGCGGCCACCCTCGCCCTGCCCTATCTCCTGCTCATCGGCTACTCCGCACCGCGCTTCCTGATGCCCTCGTACGCGCTGCTGGCGCTGCCGATCGCCGGGCTGGTGTTCCGCGCCGTACGGGCCGCGCGGTCACCGCAGCACCTGGCGGTCGCGCTCGGGGTGATCATCACGCTCCATCTGGCGAGCCAGTTCGTCATCCTCAACCACACCGCCAAGCAGTCCGACGCCACCACCGGCCGCTATCGCACCGCCGCGAAGGGGCTGCAGCGGCTCGGGCTGCGCCCGCCCTGCCTGGTGACCGGCGACCGCGCCCTGCCCGTCGCGTACCACGCGGGCTGCTCCTCCGCCCAGACCAGCGGGAACAACCGGTCCACCACCCTGCCCTCGCTGCTGCGCCGCGCCGCCCGGGAGCCGACCGCGCTGCTGCTGAGGCGCGGCCAGGCCAGGCCCCCGGCCTACGCCCGCACCTGGGTCGGCTATCCGCTGCCGGGCACCGAGTGGAACGCGTATCTGCCCCCGGACCAGGCGCGGGAGTGGGAAGCCCGGAAATCCCGACAGGAGACGTCCGGAAACGGTCCGAGCATGGGTGCCATGACGATGACCTACCCGACCACCAGCTGGGCCGGATTCGCGGCGGCCGAGCCCGCCTTCGCCGACTACGCCCAGGACCGCTTCCGGCGCTACCGCCACCATGTGCTGGCCACCCTGCGCCAGGACGGCTCCCCGCGAGTGACCCCGCTCGAAGTGAACTTCCTCTCCGGCGAGTTGTGGCTGGGCATGATGCCGGAGTCGCGCAAGGCGCTGGACCTGCGCCGCGATCCGCGGTTCTCGGTGCAGGCCAACCCCGGCCCGGGCGATGACCTGGCCGAGGGCGACGTCCGGGTGAGCGGCCGCGCGGTCGAGGTGACCGACCCCGGGACGATCGCCCGCTTCGCCGAGGAGGTCCGCCCGCCCGAGCCCTCCCACCTCTTCCGCGCCGAGGTGACCGAGGTGGTGCACACCGCCCTGGAGAACGGGCAGATGGTGCTGCGCACCTGGCGCCCGGGCCAGCCGGTTCGGGTCGTACGGCCGGGCGGCGACGACACCCCGCCCCGGGTGGAGGGCTGAGACCCGGGCCGTGGACCTCGAATACACCCCTGATCAGCGGCGGTTGCGCGATGAACTGCGCGCGTACTTCGCCGAACTGGTCCCCGATGACGCCTACGCCCGCTACGCCGACTCCACCGGGCAGAAGCGGTTCTACCGCGAGACCATCCGCCGGCTCGGCACCGACGGCTGGCTGGGGGTGGGCTGGCCCGAGGAGTACGGCGGGCGCGGGCTCGGCCCGGTCGAGCAGTTCATCTTCTTCGACGAGGCGGCCCAGGCCGGGGTGCCGCTGCCGCTGATGGCGCTCAACACCGTCGGGCCCACCATCATGCGGTTCGGCACCGAGGAGCAGAAGGCGTACTTCCTGCCCAGGGTCCTCTCCGGCGAGATCGACTTCGCGATCGGCTACAGCGAGCCCGACGCCGGTACGGACCTCGCCTCCCTCAAGACCCGCGCGGTGCGCGACGGCGACGACTACATCGTCAACGGCCAGAAGACCTGGACCACCAACGGCGACACCGCCGACTGGGTGTGGCTCGCGGTCCGCACCGACCCCGACGCCAAACCCCACAAGGGCATCAGCATCCTGCTGGTCCCGACCGACGACCCCGGCTACTCCTCCACCCTCATCAAGACGCTCGCCTCCCACGACACCACCGCCAGCTACTACGAGAACATCCGCGTCCCGGCCACCCGCCGCGTCGGTGCCGAGAACGAGGGCTGGCGCATGATCACCACTCAGCTCAACTACGAGCGGGTCACCCTCGCCGCCCACGGCACCATGGCCATCCGCGCCCTGCGCGGCGTCCGCCAGTGGGCCGCCGACACCAAGCTCCCCGACGGCCGCCGGGTGATCGACCTGGGCTGGGTGCGCGGCCGGCTGGCCCGCACCCACGCCCGGCTGGACGCCATGAAGCTGCTCAACTGGCAGATGGTGGAGGCCCTCGAGCGGGAGGCCCTCACCCCGCAGGACGCCTCCGCCGTCAAGGTGTACGGCTCCGAGGCGCGCCGCGACGCCTACGCCTGGCTGATGGAGATCGTCGGCGCCGCCGGTCCGCTCAAGGAGGGCTCGGCGGGCGAGGTCCTCCACGGCGAGCTGGAGCGCGGCTACCGCAGCAGCGTCGTCTTCACCTTCGGCGGCGGCAACAACGAGGTCCAGCGGGAGATCATCTCCTGGATCGGGCTGGGGATGCCACGGGTGCGCCGCTGAGCCGCCGCACGGCGGCGCTTCCCGAGAGGGTCCCGGTGCCGATGGAGACTGCCCCGGTCAGCCGCCGACGTACTCCGCGAGGTGCTCAGCGGTGAGGGTGGACCGGGCGGCCACGAGGTCGGCCGGGGTGCCCTCGAAGACGACGCGGCCACCATCGTGACCGGCGCCGGGGCCGAGGTCGACGATCCAGTCGGCGTGCGCCATGACGGCCTGGTGGTGCTCGATGACGATGACCGACTTGCCGGAGTCCACGAGCCGGTCCAGCAGACCGAGCAGCTGCTCGACATCGGCGAGGTGCAGCCCGGTGGTCGGCTCGTCGAGGACGTAGACCCCGCCCTTGTCGGCCATGTGGACCGCCAGCTTGAGCCGCTGCCGCTCGCCACCGGACAGCGTGGTGAGCGGCTGGCCCAGGGTGAGGTAGCCGAGTCCGACGTCCGTCATCCGCTGAAGGATCTTGTGGGCCGCCGGGGTGCGCGCCTCGCCGCTGCCGAAGAACTCCTCGGCCTCGGTCACCGGCATCGCCAGCACCTCGCTGATGTCACGGCCGCCGAGGTGGTACTCCAGCACCGAGGCGCTGAACCGCTTGCCCTCGCAGTCCTCGCAGGGGGTGGCCACGCTCTGCATGATGGCGAGGTCGGTGTAGATGACACCGGCGCCGTTGCAGGTGGGGCAGGCGCCCTCGGAGTTGGCGCTGAACAGCGCCGGCTTGACGCCGTTGGCCTTCGCGAACGCCTTGCGGATCGGGTCCAGCAGCCCGGTGTACGTGGCCGGGTTGCTCCGGCGCGAGCCGCGGATCGGGGTCTGGTCCACCGAGACCACACCCTCCGGGGCCGGGATGGAGCCGTGGACGAGCGAGCTCTTGCCGGAGCCCGCGACGCCGGTGACGACGCAGAGCACCCCGAGCGGGATGTCGACGTCGACGTCCCGCAGGTTGTTCGCGGACGCGCCGCGGATCTCCAGTTGCCCGGTGGCCTTGCGGACCGTCTCCTTGAGCGTGGCCCGGTCGTCGAGATGGCGGCCGGTGACGCCGTCGCTCGCCCGCAGCCCCTCGACGGTGCCCTCGAAGCACACGGTGCCGCCCGCCGTGCCGGCGCCGGGGCCGAGGTCCACGACATGGTCGGCGATGGCGATCGTCTCCGGCTTGTGCTCCACCACGAGCACCGTGTTGCCCTTGTCCCGCAGCCGCAGCAGCAGGTTGTTCATCCGCTGGATGTCGTGCGGGTGCAGACCGATGGTGGGCTCGTCGAAGACGTAGGTGACATCGGTGAGCGAGGAGCCGAGGTGACGGATCATCTTGGTGCGCTGCGCCTCGCCGCCGGAGAGCGTGCCCGAGGCCCGGTCCAGCGAGAGATAGCCGAGGCCGATCTCCACGAACGAGTCCAGGGTGTGCTGGAGCTTGGCGAGCAGCGGCGCCACCGACGGCTCCTCGAGCCCGCGGACCCAGCCGGCCAGGTCGCGGATCTCCATCGCGCACGCGTCGGCGATGCTGACCTTGCCGATCTTGGAGGAACGTGCCGGCTCGCTGAGCCGGGTGCCGTCGCACTCGGGACACTCGGCGAAGGTGACCGCCCGGTCCACGAAGGCCCGGATGTGCGGCTGCATCGACTCCCGGTCCTTGGACAGGAACGACTTCTGGAGCTTCGGTATCAGACCCTCGTAGGTGAGGTTGACCCCGTTGATCTTCACCTTGGTCGGCTCGCGGTAGAGGAAGTCGTGCCGCTCCTTCTTGGTGTACTCGCGGATCGGCTTGCCCTTGTCGAAGAAGCCCGACTCGGAGATGACCCGTACGACCCAGCCGTCCCCGGTGTAGGTGGGGATGGTGAACGGGTCCTCGGCGAGCGACTTGGAGTCGTCGTACAGCTGGGTGAGGTCGATGTCGGAGACCGTGCCCCGGCCCTCGCAGTGGGTGCACATGCCACCGGTGCGGCTGAAGCTCACCTTCTCGGTCTTCGTCTTCTCGGCCCCGCGGTCGACCGTGAAGCCACCGGTCGCCGAGACCGAGGCCACGTTGAAGGAGTACGCGGCGGGCGGGCCGATATGCGGTGTGCCGAGCCGGCTGAAGAGGATGCGCAGCATCGCGTTGGCGTCGGTGGCGGTGCCCACGGTGGACCGGGGGTCGGAGCCCATCCGCTGCTGATCGACGGTGATGGCTGTAGTCAGCCCGTCTAGCACATCGACCTCGGGGCGCGCCAGGTTCGGCATGAAGCCCTGGAGGAAGGCGCTGTAGGTCTCGTTGATCAGCCGCTGTGACTCCGCGGCGATGGTGTCGAACACCAGCGAGCTCTTGCCCGAGCCCGAGACGCCGGTGAACACCGTCAGCCGGCGCTTCGGGATCTCGATGCTGACGTCCTTGAGGTTGTTCTCGCGCGCGCCGTGCACCCGGATCAGATCGTGGCTGTCGGCGGCATGGGGTTCAGGCGACCGCGTGTCCTTGTCCGTGGCCCTGCTCATGGTGTCTCCATCTGTTCGGGCGGGGGCCGCCTGCGCGGCCCCCGCCGGTGTCGCCCGAATCGACCTGACCGGCTTCGAACAATACGTCCGGTTCGCAGGTCATGGCTGTTCTCGCGGTACGGCTCAGGGCAGCTCGTTGATGCGGATCATGTTGCCCGCGGGGTCGCGGAAGGCGCAGTCGCGGATGCCGTACGGCTGCGCGGTCGGCTCCTGGACGACCTCGGCGCCGCTGGTCCGCACCCGCTCGAAGACGCCGTCGAGGTCGGCGGTGGCCAGGGTGATACGGGCGTAGCTGCCCTTGGCCATCATCTCGACGATCGTGCGGCGCTCGTCGTCGGTGATGCCGGGGCCGAGGGCCGGAGGCTCCAGGACGATGGATGTCTCGGGCCGGCCGGCGGGGCCGACCGTGATCCAGCGCATCCCGCCGTCCCCGACGTCCTTGCGCACCTCGAAGCCGAGGGTGTCGCGGTAGAAGGCCAGGGAGGCCTCCGGGTCGTCATGCGGAAGGAAGGTCCAGTGAATGGTGAGGTCCATGGCGGAGACGCTAGCCACGCCCCCGTGACCGGGGCTTCTTCATTCCTGACCGGTTCCCTTCCTGCTCGGTCCGCAGGCCCGTCGCTCCCGGTCCGCACCGGCCCCCGCTGTGGGAAACTGAGCCGGTGAAACGGCAGGATCTCGATGACCTCGTCCGGCTGCGGCGGGCCCGCGACCGGATGGACCGCGACTACGCCGAGCCGCTCGACGTCCCGGCGCTGGCGCGGGGCGCCCTGATGTCGCCGGGCCATTTCTCCCGCAGCTTCCGCGCCGCCTTCGGCGAGACCCCGTACAGCTATCTGATGACCCGCCGCATCGAGCGGGCCAAGGCGCTGCTGCGGCGCGGCGACCTTACGGTGACCGAGGTCTGCATCGCGGTCGGCTGTACCTCGCTGGGGTCGTTCAGCACGCGCTTCACACAGCTGGTCGGCGAGAGCCCGAGCAGCTACCGGGCCCGCGGCCATGACCACGGCGCCGCCATCCCGGCGTGCATGGCCAAGATCCACACGCGACCGGTCAGGAATGGAGAAGCGGACCCCGCCGGCCGGCCGTAGCGTGAGCGGTATGGACATCACCCTTTCCACATGCTTCATCGCCGTCGACGACCACGACAAGGCGATCGCCTTCTACCGCGATGTGCTCGGCCTCGAGGTGCGCAATGACGTGGGGTTCGAGGGGATGCGCTGGGTGACGGTCGGGTCGCCCTCGCAGCCGGACGTGAGCATCGTCCTGGAACCGCCCCTCGCCGACCCGAACGCCTCACCGGCCGACAGACAGACCATGGCGGAGCTGTTGGCCAAGGGCCTGCTGCGCGGAGTCCTCTTCGCGACGGACGACTGCGACGCCACCTTCGAGCGCATCAGCACCGCGGGCGGCGAGGTGCTGCAGGAACCCATGGACCAGCCCTACGGCGTCCGCGACTGCGCCTTCCGCGACCCCGCCGGCAATCTGCTGCGCTTCACCCAGCCGCTCAAGAAGTGAGCCCTGGGCGGGGCCCGCCCAGGGGTCCGATGACGCCTCAGCGGTTCGGCGGAGGCCGGCTGGGTCGCGGAGGCGCCCTGAAGGGGCGGGGGCCGTATCGATATGCGGCTCCGCCGCGGGACGCGACCAGCCACGACGCCGCCGCGGACGATCGACGGCAGATCGGGGCACTTCCAGCGGAGCGCCTAGGCTGGCCGTCGGGAGGTGGTGGCCATGGCGGCGGCCATACGGCGGGGCGGATCGGACGGCGACCCGGGGCTCTACGGCCCCCGGTCGGTCACCTGGCAGATGCACGGCGACCCGGTGATGTGGATCGCGGGGGTGCGCGCCCTGTACCTCCAGGCGCTGCATCCGCTCGCGGTCCGCGGCGTCACCCAGAACTCCGACTTCCGCAAGGACGCCTGGGGGCGGCTGCTGCGCACCGCGCGGTTCGTCGCCACCATCACCTACGGCACCACCGAGGCGGCCGAGCGGGCGGGCGCCAAGGTCCGGGGCATTCACCGCAGGCTCTCCCTGACCGACCCGGTCACCGGGGTCCGGTACGGCGTCGACGAGCCCGAGCTGCTGCTGTGGGTGCACTGCGCCGAGATCGACTCCTATCTCCATGTGATGCGGCGCTCCGGCTATCCGCTCACCGACGCCCAGGCGGACGCCTATGTCGCCGAGAACGTGGTGTCCGCCCGGCTGGTCGGCCTCGACCCGGCCGACGTACCGGCCGATACGGCGGCGCTCGCCGCGTACTTCGCGACGGTGCGCCCCGAGCTCGCCGCCACCCCGGAGGCCCGCGAGGTGGACGCCTTTCTACGGCGGCCCCCGGTCCATGCCCTGCTCGTCCCGGCGCGCGAGGTGATCTGGGGGCGCTTCGCCTCGCTCGCCTACGGGACCCTGCCCCCGTACGCCCACGCACTGTACGGGCGCCCCGCGCCCCCGCCGCGGGTGGTCACCCGCAGGCTGCGGGCGATGGGCAGGGCCCTGCGCTGCATCCCGCCCACGGCCCGTTGGCAGCTGCCGCCGAAGCACATCATGCGGGCGGTCGAACGGCTCGGCCCGGGCAGCCGTCCCTCGCCCTACAAACTGCGCAGAAACGCGGCCATACTGGACAGCGGGGATGCGAGGGGGGCGCGGCCGTTCGCGGCCGGTCTCCACGGGGGCGGCGGGAGCTGACTTCCGCCAAGGCAGGGGGAGCATGGCGGACATCACGCTGATCCAGGGCCGGTACCGGCTGCTGGACCGGATCGGGCGCGGGGGAATGGGCGAGGTGTGGCGGGCGCGGGACGAGTCGCTCGGCCGCCGCGTCGCGGTCAAATGCCTCAAACCGCTGGGGTCGCGGCACGACCCCTCGTTCACCGGTGTGGTGCGCGAGCGCTTCCGCCGGGAGGCGCGGGTGGCCGCCGCGCTGCAGCACCGCGGGGTCACGGTGGTGCATGACTTCGGCGAGCACGAGGGCGGACTCTACCTGGTCATGGAGCTGCTGGAGGGCCGTGACCTCGGTCGGCTGCTGGGCGACAACGCGCGCCGGCCGCTGCCGGTCCCCGAGGTGCTGGACATCGCGGAGCAGGTGGCCGAGGCCCTCGCCTACACCCATGACCAGGGCGTGGTACACCGCGATCTGAAGCCGGCCAACATCATGCGGCTCACCGACGGCACCGTGAAGCTCTGCGACTTCGGCATCGCCCGCCTCCGCGACGACGTCGGCTTCACCTCCCGGCTCACCGGCACCGGCGTCGCCATGGGCACCCCGCACTACATGTCGCCCGAGCAGATCGCGGGCGGCCCGGTGGACCACCGCAGCGATCTGTACTCGCTGGGCT
>NZ_JAAAYH010000374.1:0-8958 GCF_018035285.1 Streptomyces sp. MK37H
GGCTCGCCGAGGCCGTGGACGAAGCGGTCCGCGAGGGCGGGCGGCTGCGAGCGTTCCTGCTCGACGAGCTCGCCCGCTACCGCGCCGCCCTGCCCGGCGCCGCCGTCGGCTATCTCGAGCAGCTCCAGGGCGCCCTGGCGGCCGGTTACGAGCCGCTGGCCGAGGATCTGGCCGCGCTCCGCGCGCTGTGCGGGTCGGCCGCCGGGGGCGGTGAGGCGACGCGCCGGCGCGCGCTGCTGAGCCACTGCGAGCGCCTTGCCGAGCGGGGCGTACGCGCCCGGCTCGCGGAGCGCGCCGGTGCCGTCGGCGCCGCCGTGGAGCCGCGCACGCGCCCCGTGGCGCCCCGGCTGCGCGCCCTGCCCGGCGGGGTCTCGGCGGCGTCCGGGACGGCCGCGCAGGGGGCCGCCATGAAGGGGCCCGAGGCCGCACGGGAGGCTGTGCTCCAGTCCGACGAGCAGAAGCGTGAGCCCCGTAAGAAGCCCACGCCGCCGGAGCACGGGGACCGCGAGGAGCCGAAGCGGAGGGAGCCGGGCCGCCGGGCGCCGCGCCCGGGGCGTCCGGTGCCCACGCCGGCGGAGGTCTTCCCGCCCAAGCGCCGCCGCCCGTCGCCGCCCCCGGAGCAGGAGTCGAGGCTCGCGTCCGGCGCCGGGGTCCGTTCCGCCTGACCTGCTGACCCAGGGACGCCGCGCCCGGGACCGGTGCCCGGCTCCGGGTGGCCGCGGCGCGCCGCGTAATCTGGTGGTCTCGAGCAAAAGGAGGCCGAGAGCCATGGATTACGTCTCCGCGCTGGTCCCGCCCGTGGTGATGGCCGTGGCCTTCACCGCGCTCATCGTGACGATGGTGAAGAGCCAGGGCGGCGCCAACAAGTCCAAGGAGGACGCCGCGGTGGACGCCGCGCTGGCGGCCCGCGCCGAGGCCGAGCGCCCGGCGCCGGAGCGCGAGACCTCCTGATCGGATCGATCACGCCGGACCACGCCCCGCGGACGCGTCGCGTCCCGGGGCGTGTGGCATTTCCCGTCCAACCCTCCCGACATTCGGGACATCTCCCACTATTATTCTCGGTGTGCCTCGGCCATTGGGAGATCTCGAAGACGCGGTCATGACGCGGGTGTGGAAGTGGAACCGCCCGGTCACGGTCAGGGAAGTCCTGGAAGACCTTCAGCGGGAACGCTCGATCGCCTACACGACGGTCATGACCGTAATGGACAACCTGCATCACAAGGGCTGGCTGCGCCGTGAGGTGGAAGGCCGCGCCTATCGATATGCCGCGGTCTCCACGCGCGCCGCCTACTCGGCTGCACTGATGAACGAGGCGTGGTCGACCAGTGACAACCCCGCTGCCGCACTCGTCGCGTTCTTCGGGATGATGTCCGAAGAGCAGCGCGACGCACTACGGGATGCCATGCGCGTCGCACAACTGGGGGAGCCGGGGGAGAGCCCCGGTGAGTCGGGGCGATGACCCGGGGCGATAGCGTCCGCTCATGTCCTCCCCACTATCAAAAGTAGTCACCGTCCGCCGTGCCCGGACCAGCGATGTTCGGGCGGTGCGCCGTCTCATCGACTCGTACGTGGACGATCGCATCCTGCTCGACAAAGCCACCGTGACGCTTTACGAGGACATCCAGGAGTTCTGGGTCGCCGAGCGCGACGAGGACGCTGAGGTCATTGGCTGCGGAGCGCTGCACGTCATGTGGGAAGACCTCGCGGAGGTCCGCACTCTCGCCGTCGATCGGACTCTCAAGGGCACCGGTGTAGGGCATCTGGTGCTTGACAAGCTGCTGCAGACGGCGCGCTGGCTGGGCGTGCGGCGTATTTTCTGCCTCACCTTCGAAGTCGACTTCTTCACCAAGCACGGCTTCGTGGAGATCGGCGAGACGCCGGTCGACGGCGATGTCTACAGCGAGCTCCTGCGTTCCTATGACGAGGGCGTCGCCGAGTTCCTGGGTCTCGAACGGGTGAAGCCGAACACCCTTGGCAACAGCCGGATGCTTCTGCAACTGTGATCGCGGGCCCTATGTCCGAATCGCTCCCCTATCACATAGCTCCGGAACATGACCTTCCATGAGCCTTCCCGCTTGGTGGATCGGTCGAACCCTCGCGAGGGGTTTGTGTTTTTCCCGGAAAAGCGGTTTCCTATTCTCTCGTAGTGTAATTACCTGGGGGGTGAGTCAACAGCGGCTAACGCCGTGCCCCCGAGCCCCCCGTTTTCCCTGAAAGGAACCCCATGGCACAGAAGGTTCAGGTCCTTCTTGTCGACGACCTCGACGGCGGCGAGGCGGACGAGACCGTGACGTTCGCTCTGGACGGCAAGAGCTATGAGATCGACCTCACCACCACCAACGCGGACAAGCTGCGTGACGCCCTGGAGCCGTACACCAAGGGCGGCCGGCGCACCGGTGGCCGGGCCTCCGGCGGCCGGGGCAAGGCGCGCGCGGCGGCGGGTGGTGCCGGTCAGGACACCGCGAAGATCCGCGCCTGGGCGAAGGAGAACGGCTACGAGGTCAACGACCGCGGCCGTGTTCCGGCGACCGTCCGTGAGGCGTACGAGAAGGCCAACGGCTGAGCGCGTCACCCTTCCCCGGCTCGCCGCTGCCTGGGCAGTGGCAGGGCGCGCACCAACCGGGCTCGGTGGCACTCCGTGGCCGCCGCGCTCACGAGCCGCATGAGATCGGGGGCGCCCCCATCGCCCCCGAAGCCTGCCCTCGGCAGCGTCGGCCCCACCCCGCCCTTCGCGTCGGGAGGTCGCAGCCATACGGCGGCCTCCTGCGGGCATCGCTCACCGGCGGGCCCCCCGGCGGCCAGGGGCGGTGGCCAGGAGCGGGCGGGGCATGGCGCGGTGATCCGGCCTCCGGCGCCGATCGCGCCCAGGTCCAGGGCCACACCGCCCCACTCCAGCCAGTCGAGCAGCCCCGGAAGCTCGTCCGCGCTGCCGGCGGCCACCAGGAGCCGCATCCAGGCGCCCTCCACCGCGACCGGACCGGTCCGCGGTACGCGCCGCAGCATCGCGAAACCGGCCACGGCCGGCAGTTCGATGACGTCGAAGGCCACCCCCGTGAGCAATTCGACGGGATCGCTGCCGGCCGTCGGCCAGCCCAGCTCCCGCTCGTACCAGCGTGACCGGGCGGCCGGTGCGGACGGCTCCGCGCCGTGAGCCCTGAGGATCATGCCCGGCAGAACTCCCCGCCCGCCCGCTTGGTTACGCGGGCGGTCACGTTCGTACGTGATGATCTCCGTACGCGATGACGTTCCGTACCGACCCGTGCGCGCCACGTACTCGTGAGGGCCCTGCAGGGCCGGTGAACGGGCGCAAGGTTGTTCGCCCATAGCGGATGGAACCGGCCCCCACGGCATGGAGTATCTGTGCTTGCGGGTAAGACATCCCTAGTGGGAGGGGCGGTCCGCGTGTCGGGAGGAAGCGGCGTTCGCCATCGGCGTACTGACGGTGGGCGTAGATGCCTGGCCTGCGGGAACATCGTCTCGCACCATCGGGTTGAAGCAGTTGTCGGCTGTTCGGGCAGGAAGCCAGTCACTGTTTGCCCCGTGCGAGCGGGGGTGATCCGGACGGTTGTCGGCAGTTGGAATGAGCTGTCCCGGGTTGCGGGACTAGCATGCGGAAGGACAGGGAGGGGATCGTCCCCGATCTTTCTGACCGCTCTGAGGAGCGATTAACGATGTTCGAGAGGTTCACCGACCGTGCGCGGCGGGTTGTCGTCCTGGCTCAGGAAGAGGCCCGGATGCTCAACCACAACTACATCGGCACCGAACACATCCTCCTGGGCCTGATCCACGAGGGTGAGGGTGTCGCCGCTAAGGCCCTGGAGAGCCTCGGGATTTCGCTCGAGGCGGTCCGCCAGCAGGTGGAGGAGATCATCGGGCAGGGCCAGCAGGCCCCGTCCGGGCACATCCCCTTCACCCCCCGTGCCAAGAAGGTCCTGGAGCTGTCGCTCCGCGAGGCCCTTCAGCTCGGCCACAACTACATCGGTACGGAGCACATCCTGCTCGGCCTGATCCGTGAGGGCGAGGGCGTCGCCGCCCAGGTCCTCGTGAAGCTGGGCGCCGATCTGAACCGGGTGCGGCAGCAGGTCATCCAGCTGCTCTCCGGCTACCAGGGCAAGGAGGCCGCCACCGCCGGCGGCCCGGCGGAGGGCACGCCCTCCACCTCGCTCGTCCTGGACCAGTTCGGCCGCAATCTCACCCAGGCCGCCCGCGAATCCAAGCTCGACCCGGTCATCGGGCGCGAGAAGGAGATCGAGCGGGTCATGCAGGTGCTCTCGCGCCGCACCAAGAACAACCCGGTCCTCATCGGCGAGCCCGGCGTCGGTAAGACGGCGGTCGTCGAGGGCCTGGCCCAGGCCATCGTCAAGGGCGAGGTGCCCGAGACCCTCAAGGACAAGCACCTCTACACCCTGGACCTGGGCGCCCTGGTCGCCGGCTCCCGCTACCGCGGTGACTTCGAGGAGCGCCTGAAGAAGGTGCTCAAGGAGATCCGCACCCGCGGCGACATCATCCTGTTCATCGACGAGCTCCACACCCTGGTGGGTGCGGGCGCCGCCGAGGGCGCGATCGACGCCGCGAGCATCCTGAAGCCGATGCTGGCGCGGGGCGAGCTCCAGACCATCGGCGCGACCACGCTCGACGAGTACCGCAAGTACCTGGAGAAGGACGCGGCCCTGGAGCGCCGCTTCCAGCCCATCCAGGTCGCCGAGCCGTCGCTGCCGCACACCATCGAGATCCTCAAGGGCCTGCGGGACCGCTACGAGGCGCACCACCGCGTCTCGATCACGGACTCGGCCCTGGTCGCGGCCGCCACCCTGGCCGACCGCTACATCTCGGACCGCTTCCTGCCGGACAAGGCGATCGACCTGATCGACGAGGCCGGTTCCCGGATGCGGATCCGCCGGATGACCGCGCCGCCGGACCTGCGCGAATTCGACGAGAAGATCGCCGATGTGCGCCGGGAGAAGGAGTCCGCGATCGACTCGCAGGACTTCGAGATGGCCGCGGGCCTGCGCGACAAGGAGAAGCAGCTCCTGGCCGCCAAGGCGAAGCGGGAGAAGGAGTGGAAGGCCGGCGACATGGACGTCGTCGCCGAGGTCGACGAGGAGCTGATCGCCGAGGTCCTGGCCACGGCCACCGGCATCCCGGTCTTCAAGCTCACCGAGGAGGAGTCCTCCCGGCTGCTGCGCATGGAGGACGAGCTGCACAAGCGCGTCATCGGCCAGAAGGACGCCATCAAGGCGCTCTCCCAGGCCATCCGGCGCACGCGTGCGGGCCTCAAGGACCCCAAGCGCCCCGGTGGCTCGTTCATCTTCGCGGGCCCGTCCGGTGTCGGTAAGACCGAGCTCAGCAAGACCCTCGCCGAGTTCCTCTTCGGCGACGAGGACGCGATGATCTCGCTCGACATGTCGGAGTTCAGCGAGAAGCACACCGTCTCGCGGCTCTTCGGCTCCCCGCCCGGATACGTGGGCTACGAGGAGGGCGGCCAGCTCACCGAGAAGGTGCGCCGCAAGCCGTTCTCCGTGGTCCTCTTCGACGAGGTCGAGAAGGCCCACCCGGACATCTTCAACTCGCTGCTGCAGATCCTGGAGGACGGTCGGCTGACCGACTCCCAGGGCCGGGTCGTGGACTTCAAGAACACGGTGATCATCATGACCACCAACCTCGGCACCCGGGACATCTCCAAGGGCTTCAACCTGGGCTTCGCCGCCCAGGGCGATGTGAAGACCGGCTACGAGCGGATGAAGGCCAAGGTCAACGAGGAGCTGAAGCAGCACTTCCGCCCCGAGTTCCTGAACCGTGTCGATGACACCGTCGTCTTCCACCAGCTCACCGAGGACGACATCATCCAGATCGTCGACCTCATGATCGACAAGGTGGACGAGCGGCTGAAGGACCGCGACATGGGCATCGAGCTCAGTGGCGAGGCCAAGAAGCTGCTGGCCAAGCGGGGCTACGACCCGGTCCTGGGCGCCCGGCCGCTGCGCCGGACGATCCAGCGCGAGGTCGAGGACGTGCTCTCGGAGAAGATCCTCTTCGGCGAGCTGCGTCCGGGCCACATCGTGGTCGTGGACACCGAGGGCGAGGGTGAGGAGAAGAAGTTCACCTTCCGCGGCGAGGAGAAGTCGGCGCTGCCGGACACCCCGCCGATCGAGTCCGCCGCCGGTGGCGCGGGCCCGAACCTCAGCAAGGAGGCGTGACGCGGAGTCGTCCGTCGCCTCGGGGCCGCCCCGGACCGTTTCCCGGTCCGGGGCGGCCCCCTTTTGCGCAGGTGCCGCTTTGTGCAGGTGCCGCTTTGGGCAGGGTGCCGCTTTGGGCAGGGTGCCGCTTTGGGCAGGGTGCCGCTTTGGGCAGGGTGCCGCTTTGGGCAAGGTGCCGCATTGTGCAGGGTGCCGCGCAGGGGCGCCCTGAGGGGCCCTGTGGCGCCCCGGGAGGCCGGACACGCTCTCCCCCTCCGGGGCTCCCCTCACGCGCCCGCCACGATGACCTGGACGCCCTCAGGGACGCCGGTCACCTCCGCGTTGCGGTGGCTCAGCCGCAGGATCTCCAGCTGCGGGAAGCCGGCCAGCCAGCTCAGGTCCAGGTCCGCGCCCAGGTCGTAGGCGAGCCACAGTTCGGTCAGCCGCTCGGCCACCAGGCCCTCGGTCAGCTGCTCCGGGGTGAACGCCCCGGCTATCTGGACGCAGGGGCGGCCGCCGAGCCGGCGCAGCGCCCGCAGCTCCTCCAGGTCCGACACCGGAAAGTCGAGTTCCCGCTCATCGAGATGGGCGATGATTTCCTCGGCGTAACGGTCGGTGTCATATCGTCGCCAGGCGCCCGCGAGCTGCGCCCGTACCGCCCAGGAGGCGCGGTCCCGCAGCCGGACCAGATAGTCGATCGCGCGGTCGTCGGCTATCGAGGTGGCGGTGACGGCCAGCCGATGGGCTTCCTCATCGGATACCCCGCTGGGATCGGGCAGCATTTCCAGCACGATAGGCCCGATCCAGCCCAGCGCTCGGGCTCCCTCCAGCGAGGTCGGGCGTACCAGATCACGGGTATAGCGATGCACTCGGGAACGCACCTCGGGGTCCAGCTCCGTAGCGTGTTCCAGACATGCGGCCGCCAGGAGTTTGCGATGGCGAGCATGGACCGGGCGGGCGTCTTTACGGGCCGCCAGCAGCCCCTCCAGGAGGTAGGCGCATTCATCGGGACGGGCGAGGGAGACGGACATTCTGATCACTTCTTCCCAGTCGTCCAGGTGCGCGTGGTCGATCAGGAAGTCAAAATCGTGCCGTTCGACGACCGCTCTCGCGCTGAGATAGTCCTGGAACGTTCGGTGCACGAAATCGACCGAACCGGGTGTGGGCTCGCGCAATAGACCGGTCCGGTTGAGCAGATGGCGGTAGATCTCCTCCGGCCCGCCCTGCCGCGCCGCGTGCGGAATGGCCGGGATGTACCGGCCGAGCGTCTCGAGGGCGGTGGCCCGGTCCATTTCGGACCGGCCGTTGACGAGCATCCAGTGCGCCAGCTTCTGCAGCAGCTGGATCTTCGGTTCCTGGGGGAGGTCGATTCCATCCGGCGGCAGCATGGCGCGCTCGCGGTCGCGCCGTTCCAGGAGCATGGAAAGGGCCGCGTCATAGAGGGCTTTCCGGCCGCGCGGCAGATAGCCGCGGCGGTCGCGGTGCAGTGCGCACAGCAGACCGCACATCAGTGGATTGGTGGCCAGCCGCCCGAGGTCCCGGGTAATCCTTACGGCGTCCAGCAGCGTTTCCTCGTAACCGCTGAGCCGGCCCAGATCGATCTGGTCGGTGATGTCCTGGCGGGCCGCCGCATGCCAGCGCCGGATGAACGCGGTGACGCCCTCGCGGCTGAGCGGGGAGAGTTTCAGCTCGGTGAAGCGCTCCGAGGCGAGCCAGTTCTCCCGTACGGCCGAGGGGCGCGAGGTGACCAGCCAGACATTTCCCGGATAGCGGGTGGGGAGTTCGCGGAGCGCTTCGCGGAGCCGTTCGCGCTCCTCCTCCGGGGCCTCGTCCACGCCGTCCACGAGCAGCAGCCCGCGCCCGCGAGAGAGCACCCGTTCGGCCCAGCCCGGCGGCTGTGCGGCGGCGTGCGGATAGCGGACGGCGGAGAGGAAGGCGTCCGGCTCCGGGAAGCCGTCGCGGCGGAACCGGCGCACGGGGAGCACGAACGGCACCCGCCCGCGCAGCCCCTCCAGCGGGGCCGGGAGGTCGCCGCGTGCCACGGACACCGCGAGCCGCTGCACCAGCGTGGTCTTGCCCGACCCCGCCACGCCCCACAGCAGCACCCGGGTGCGTCCGGCGAGGGCCTGCTCGGCGGGGGCGCTGGGACCGCCCCCGTCGGTCTCGGTCTCCAGGCTGAGATAGGCGGCGTCAAGCGGCCAGCTGTCGGGGGAGTGGGCCAGATCGATGCCGTAGATCGTCAGATGGTCGTGGGCGGCCACGATGTCCCGTGCGTAGCGCTCCTCGAACGCGGCGTCCTCGGCGGCCGCGACGAAGGGGGAGCGGATGGTGAGGTAGCGGAGGATGTGCGCGCAGACGGCCTCGCGCAGCGAGGCGTGCGTATGGGCGTCGGCCGGGTCCAGTTCCTCGTCGGCGTCGGGGGCGGCGATGGCGAGGTGGCGGGCGAAGGCTTCGGGGCCGAGGCGGACGGCCCGTAGGTCGTCCAGGTCGACGGTGCCGAGGGAGTGGAGGGTGCGGGCGAGCGCGTCGGTCAGCTGGGGCCGCGCCCGATCGGCGATCTCTTCGCCGATTTCGTCACCGATTTCTTTCGCGACGTCTTCGACGAGGGCGGAGGCGATCCGGGGCAGGTCCCGTTCGGTGAGCGTGCGGTGGTCGCCCTGGAAGGCGACGAGGGAGGCGATGCGGACGGGCCGGTCCACCGGCCCGTCGGCGATGAAGAGTTCCTGGACCAGTGTGGCTATGGTTGCGGGATCCATGAGGCCCCGTCCCCCCGGTGACTGTT
>NZ_JAAAYH010000375.1:0-8850 GCF_018035285.1 Streptomyces sp. MK37H
CGCGCCACCCATCCCGCCATCACCGTCACCAGCCGTGAGGGCACCACGGCCGCGCTCGTCCGGGCGCTGCGCAGTGGCGGCGTCGATCCCGCGCTGCTCAGCTCCGCGCCCCCGTTCCGGCCGCTGGACACCGAATCGCCACCGCTCGTGGCGCAGACCCTGACCGAGCGCGGCCTCCGACTCGCCGTGCCCGCTTCCCACCCCCTGGCGCGCCGGGACTACGTGGACATCGCCGACCTGAGGGGGCAACGCTGGATCGCGGGACCGCCCTCCGGCGAGGACCGGCTGATGGGGGTGTGGCCCGGGCTGGACGAGCGGCCCGAGAACGTCCACACCGCCCGTGACTGGCCGGCCAAGGTCAGCCTGGTCGCCGCGGGCTGCGGCCTCACTACCATCGGGGCCTCGCTCGCCCCGGCCGCCCCCGAGGGGGTGTGCGTCCTGCCCGTGCGCGGCGGCCCGCGGGAACAACGCCGCCTGGTCCTCGCCCGGCTCCCCGGGCCGCAGGGCGAGGCGACGGTACGCGTCGCCGAAGCGCTGCGCACCGTCGCCGTCGAAGAAGACGTGCCGGCGATGTAGGCGTCAGCCGCGCGACCAGCCCATCGCCGTCCTCACCGGTGTCCGGGCGGTTGGCGGAACGTCCGGGCCGCCTGAAGGTGCAGCGGGGCCGCGGTCGGCGGGCAGTCGGCACCCGCCCGCTGACCGCGGCCGTACGTCATGGTGGTCAGGTGTGCTTCACCGTGACGCCGTACAGGGCGACCTCGCCGTAGTTCGAGTCATCGCACGGCGTGGCGTTGCCGCAGTTCGCCTGAGTGTAGTCACCCGCCTTGAAGTAGCCGCTGCCGAACTTGGCGTTGACGGTGGCTTGGAGAGTGCCGTTGTAGTAGACGTCGACCTTTCCGTCGTGGGCCACGAACTTCCCCTGGAACCGGTCGCCCAGCTTGTAGCCGGAGGTCACCAGTTTGTAGTGGGTGGTGTTGTAGGAGGTGATGTACAGGTTGGTCCCTTCGAGACGGAACGAGGTGACGTCGCTCGTCGCGTCATGTATCTGCCCGGCCATCACATGCGGCTTGCCCGAAGGCAGATGGGTGATGGCCTCGTCGACGACCATGGTGTGGGTGCCCGTCGTCGATGACCAGCCGGTCGTTGCCGACCCGTCCGCGGTCATCTCGCGCAGCTCCGACCGCGGGTATCCGGTGTTGCTGGTGGTGGCGCCGTTGACGGCGGCCCGCATCAGGATCGCGTCGCAGCTCGAAGCGGTTGTGAACCAGGGCGCCTTGTCGTACGTCGACAATTGCGGCTGCTTGACCTCCAGGGGAGAGCCGGAGCTGTTGGGTGTGGGCAACTGGAGCTTCCAGCCGGTGCTCAGGCCGATGGCGGAGGCCGGTGCGGGGCAGGCGGCGGCGTCCGCCGGAGCGGCCGACGCGCTCTGCACCGAGGCCAGGACGCCGACGGCGAGTGCCGACACGGCGACGAACACCAGAGCGCGGTGCGGAGTCCTCCGCGCGCTTGGGTCCTCTTTCATGAGCGGCTCCTTCATGTGTGGGGCCATGACGGGCCCGTAGGGGATGTTCCCGAGGAACCGCCGACCGTTGAGATCGGCGGGGTCATGGGGCGGGGCGGTGAACAGGCGCAGGCGATGAGGCGAGGCCGACGTCGGACTCGGTCAGGCCCCTGACCTCATCAGCGCACGGCGAGCGGGCCGTCAGCCGCTGTCGTCAGAACCATTGCGACTTGTCCACAACGTTGATCAACGGCTGCCCGGCGGCGAACCGCCGCGCGTTGTCCGCGAGCACCTCGAACCGACGCTCCGCGGCATGCGGTCCGGCCCCCGCGACATGAGGGGTGACCAGGGCTCTGGGGTGACGCCACAATGGGTGGTCCGCAGGCAGTGGCTCCTGTTCCACGACATCGAGGGCGGCACCCCGTAGACGCCCCGCGTCCAGGGCCGTGACCAGGTCGTCGAGCCGGACGGTGGGACCGCGGCCCACGTTGATGAGGCAGGCTCCGCGTTTCATCAACGCGATACGCCTGGAGTCCAGCAACCCTTCTGTCCGAGGGGTGTGGGGCACGGTCAGGATCACGATGTCCGCCTGGGGAAGTACCTGATCGAGGAGATCGGGCGGGAGAACCCGGTCGAAACCGGGTGGTGCTTCGGTGACCCGCGGATCGACGCCCTCGACACGGGTTCCGAACGCGGCGAGCAGCCGTCCCACCTCGGCACCGACCGCACCCGTACCGACGATGAGCGCACGCGCCTCACCGAGCGGAAGGACCGCGCCCTCCGACCAGTCCGGTGCCCAGTTGGCGGCCGCTTGCTCGCGCACGTAGCGGGGGAGCTGCCGGGCCAGAGCCAGGACCAACGCCAGTGTGTGCGTGGCGACATGAGCGGTGTACGTGTCCCGCATGT
The DNA here is from genome assembly GCF_018035285.1 of Streptomyces sp. MK37H. Taxonomy (NCBI): domain Bacteria; kingdom Bacillati; phylum Actinomycetota; class Actinomycetes; order Kitasatosporales; family Streptomycetaceae; genus Streptomyces; species Streptomyces sp. MK37H. The sequence goes on from NZ_JAAAYH010000375.1 coordinate 2,408, forward strand.
TCGTCACCTGGACCGGATGACGTACGAGCGCGGGGTGGTAGAAGCCGGGAGGAGGCCCCGCCTGAGGAGCCTGCAACCAGCGCAAGCGCTGTGCCGAATCGAGGAGTTCGGGAGTGAGCGTCCCGTAGGCGGCGTCGGCGCGGGCCAGGGCGGCGCCGACGTCCTCGGGGCTTTCGGGGCGGAGGACCTCGATTCCGGGTACGGCCCGCACGAGCATGTCGGACCAGGACCGTGTCTCGTCCGGCAGCGGGGGGACCATGACCAGTGTGAAGGAGGCTGTGGTCATGCGGCATGCTCCATCGCCGCAATGGCCACCTGGGAGGCGGGGTGAGGCGGCTCGGGGTCGGTGATGTGGCTGGCGTGCGTCATGCTGCTCCCTCGACTGTCGGTGGCGTGGCTCCCGTCATGGTTCTCACCTCTTCTTGCGCGTTGGCCGCGCGCAGCGCACGGAGACGGGCAGGTGAGGCCAGACCGGCGTGGTAGTAGCGAATCCGCTGGGCACCGGCGGCGCGCAGCCGCGCCACCCGTCCGGCGAGGTGAGCGGGGTGCCCTTCCAGTACCGACACATTGGCGATGACCGGCCGTGCGCTGCTGCGCACCGCCTCCTCGACTCGGGCCACCGCCCGGGTTTCGTCGTCCCAGCATTTGACGACGAAGGCGGTGGCCCGACCGTCGAAGTGGCCCAGGTCGAGCCCGCTGTCGGGGCCGGTGGTCTGCGGGTCGCCGTCCGCCATCAGGAGGATCTCCCGGCCGGGCGCGGCCGCCGCGATCCGTAGCGTCAACTCCTCAATCACAGACCGCCGGTGACGCAGCAGCGCTTGTGTCGCCTGCTCGCCCAGAGACTCGGCGAGCGTGTTCGGGGCGCGGACACCGTCGCGCAGCTCCGCGTCGACGGTGCGGCGCACCGCCCGCGCGACGCCGACGGCGTCCGCTCCGGAGGCCTCGATCCCCCTGCGGCACGCAGCGCACAGGCATATCGACAGCAGATCCCGGCAGCCCGTGCTCAGATCGGTGCCCGCTGTCTTCTCGTGGTGGCTGCCGTGCTCGAAGCCCAGCCACCCACACGCCTCCAGCATGAGCGCCGGCACTTCGGCGGCGTCGTGGCGCGCGCCGAAGGCACGGACCAACTGCGTCGCGTACGCGGCGACTTCGGGCTGCGCCGGGCACAGGGCATATCCGTATCGTTCATCGAACGCGTTGCGCACGGTCAGATCGGGTGCGCGCGTTCCCGCCGCCGTGCTGTGCGTGAGCACCAACCAGGCTTCGACTCGCAGTCCATGGCTCCGCAGGGCCGAGGCCGCCGTGCCGAACCGGTCCGGAGCGTCGACGGCCCAGCCCGGTGCGGAGGGCCTCAGACGCGTGCCGCGCCAGTGGCGTGGGTCGAGCGGGAAGTACGCGGCGGCGTGAGTGGCGTGCACGATGCGGTGGGCGGGGTGGCGGGGCGTCATGGCGCGCACCGAGTGGTAGGCGGCTTGAAGGACTACCGCGCCCACACCGAGTGAGGCCAAGCGTTCGGCCGCGGCGGGGTCGCCCACCAGGTCCCAGGTGTAGGCGAAGGCGCCGTCGAGCTCGCAGGAGCCGAGGGGCTCGGTTGTCATGTGGTTCCCTCCTCGATGGCGCCGACCTGCCCCGTGGCGAACTGCTGCCGAGAGAAGTTCCCGCCGTTGGCTGCTCGGCGCTGGCGTCGCTCGGGACGGTGAGGTGTGCATGACGGTAGGGCCCATCAATTGGGCGTGCAAGCGCTTTCACAAGATCATGTTCTGAGATGCTTCGGCGCGAAGCCGGTAAGAACCGTCCTGGCCTGCAATTTTGAGCAGGGCAGGAATCTATGGCGGCAGTGCGCAATGGGCTGAGGGCGCGCTTTCATAAGTGCTCACAGGGGGTGGCAGGGTTCGTGTGGGCTGCCGAGCCGCCGGAAGGGGGTAGGTTGTGCGCGTCCTCGTACTCACCGAAGCTGACTGGGGGCTGGGTTTGGCTACGCCGAAAGTGCCGGAGGCGACGGAAACTCGGAGATCGTCCACGGAACCGGAACCACCCCTTTCAGGCGAAATGCCCGGTGTGGCGAGCAGGTCCGCCGCGAAGAAGGGAGCGCGCCAGCGGCGTGTGACGATCAACGACGTCGGTGCGGCGGCGGGGGTGTCCACCTCCACCGTGTCCCGTGTTCTCAATGGCACGGCCCGGGTCGACCCCGAGCTGGTGCGCCGGGTGCACGGCGCGGTCGCCGAACTGGGCTATCGCCCCAATGCCGCCGCCCAGGGCCTGGCTCGCGGCGAGGCGGGCGCTATCGGGGTACTCGTGCCCGACCTGTCCAACCCGTACTTTCCGGATGTTTTGAAATCCGTCTCCGCTGTCGCCCGCTCGCACGGGCGCCGTGTGATGGTGATGGAGTCGGACGAGGACGCGGCGAGCGAGCATGGGCTCGCCGAGGACCTGATGGGCTGTTGTGACGGTGTACTGCTGTGCTCTCCTCGCATGGACCGCACCGCGCTCGTCGATCTGACGCTGCGTGGCAACCCTGTGGTGCTGGTCAACCGGATCGTCCCCGGGCTGAGCGTCCCCTCGGTCACGGCCGACTTCTACGGCGGGATGACCCTCGTCTGCGGTCATCTCACCCAGCTCGGCCATCGCCGGGTGGCCTACCTGAGCGGCCCGGAAGCGTCCTGGGCCAACGCGGAGCGCATCCGGGCCTTCGAGGCCGCGGCGGCCTTCGGTATCGATGTCACCGTCATCCCTTGCGGCCACACGGCGCGGCATGGCTACGACGCGGCCGACGCGGTGCGGGGTCGCGGTGTCAGCGCTGTTGTCGCGTACAACGACCTGGTGGCGCTCGGTGCGATGGCGGCTTTGGAGGAGTCGGGTCTGCGGGTCCCTGAGGACATGTCGGTGATCGGCTGCGACGACATCTCCGTTGACGACCTGCCCAGTTCACGCCGCCTTACCACGGCCTCGATGGCCCGGGATGAACTGGGCAGGCTGGCCGCCCAGGAACTGGAGTCCCTGATGGCCGCCGACGGCGACACCGAACCTCGATCCATTCCGATGGAGCTTCGCGTACGGCTCACCAGCGCGCCGCCCGCGGGACTGTCAGGCTAGAGCTCAGCCGATGTCAACGGAGGCGCCGGCGGCCAGTCCGTGGTAGCGGGCCCCGACGCCGGGGCCGCTGTCGCCCAGGAAGCCGCCGAGCATCGCGTTACCGACGTCGTTGAGGGCGCCGTCGTGGATGGCGTAGGCGTCCCGTGGGGCCACCTCCCGCACGTAGTCGATCAGCTGCCCGGTGGTCGACCAGGGGCCGTGCACGGGCAGCAGCAGGGTGTCGACGGTGGCATCGGGGACGGTCAGTGCGTCCCCGGGGTGGAAGAGGGCGTCGTCGATGAGGAAGCCGACGTTGCCGACCGGCGGGATGTCGGGGTGGATGGGCGCGTGCCACGTGCCGTAGACCCTCACCTCGAAACCGGCCGCGGTGAAGGTCTCGCCCTCGCCGACGGTGGAGACCCGGGTGCCGAGGCCGTCCAGCTGCTTGGCGACGGAGGCGTTGGTCCAGATGTGCAGGGCCGGGTTGTTCTCCGCGGCCTTGCGGAGCGCCTCCTCGGAGAAGTGGTCGAAGTGTTCGTGGGTCACCAGGACCGCGTCCGCGCCGTCCAGCGCGTGCGGTTCGGTGAGGCCACCCGGGTCCACGACCAGGCGGCGGTCGTCCTTGTCGATACGGACGCAGGCATGGCCGAACTTGGTGAGCTGCATCGTGGGTCTCCTTGATCCCTGGCAAAACTGTACAACCGAGCTGTGCAACCATACTGTACAAAATGGTTGTACAACCTGCCTTCATGACCTGGGTAGGGTGGAGCCATGGAAGACGACGCACTGGCTGAAGACCTGCGGCAGGCGGTCGGCGAACTCGTCCGCGCCGTACGGGCCGCCGACACCATGCCCTCCGGAGGGGCCGCCATCCTCGGCCACCTCGACCGCGGTGGCCCGCAGACCACGGCCGACCTGGCGCACCGGCGCGGAGTGACCCACCAGTCGGCCGCCAAATCCGTCAAGGAACTGCTCGGCGACGGCCTGGTGCGCACCGAGCCCCACCCCAGCGACGGTCGCAAGCTCCTGCTGCACATCACCGACGCCGGCCGCGCCCGCCTTCAGCGGGAACGCGCCCAGCGCGCCGGCTGGCTGGGCACCGCCATCCGCGACACGCTCAGCCCCGACGAGCAGCGGCGACTGCGGGACTGCGTACCTCTGCTGACCCGTCTCACCGCCCGCATCACCGAAAGGTGACCGTGGGGCCGATGTGCCGGGTTCGGCATTTTCTGGGAACGGCACCGGCCTGAACGTGTCGGTGGAACCGGACCGTACGCCGGACCGGAGCAGCACCCGGACCCCCGCCCTCGCCGGCCCGCGAACTGATCACCTGTCGGGCCGCGCGCCCCGCGGAGGACCGGTGTCGTCGTGCGGCCGGTCCGGAAGGCCGGTGGCGCACAGACGCAGGACCTGCTCCCGCAGCCATCGGTGGGTGGGATCGACGGTGTTCCTGGGATGCCAGTACATCGACTCGACGAGCCGCGGCAGCGGCACATCGAGCGCCACGGTCCGAAGACCGATACTCGGGCCGAGCTGGTCGAACAGGCGCCGCTGTATCACCGCGACCGTGCGGGTGCCGGGGAGCAGACAGGTCGCGTTGGTGAAGTTGTCGGTGGCGGCGACGGCCCGGAGGGGCAGGCCGAGTTGAGTGAGAACCGTATCGGCGATCGTGGGCTGCGGGCCCCCGATCTGGACGTACGGCAGGGTGCAGAGCTGATCGGAGGTCAGGACATCACCCACTTCGGGGTGGTCCTGGTCCACCACGGCCACGAATTCGTCGGTGAACAACATGGCGCTGGAGAACGTCTCCAGCTCCTTGTCCTGGATCATGGGCGGCCAGATGACCAGATCAATCTCCGTGACCGGTTGGACCAGCGACTCCGCGAAGGGGGTCAGCACCATGCGGCGGCCGTCCCTGACCAGCAGCGGCACCGTACTACGGATGGCACTCCGGCGCAGACGCATGCGCCGGGGTGCCATCCCGTGAGGAGTTGACGGCGAGTCAGGACATCAGGACGACAGGACCAGCTTGGCCTTGTGGCCGCTGACCGACCGCACCCCGATGCTCAGGTTGTTGAGCCTGACCGTGCCGCCCGGGCTGGTGCTGCCGCTCAGGTGCGCGCCGCCCGTCGTGGTGGCCGCCAGCTTCACGGACCGGGAGCTGATGTGGGTGATCCGCAGCTTCCCGAACCCGAACCGGTGGCTGTCGACCTTGATGCTCGTGGGCCTCGACACGGTGACCGTGCACCGCCCGTCGTAGCAGGGCCCATGGGCGGCGGCCTGCGCCACCGGCGACATCAGGCCGAGTGCCAGCGTGCCCGCCACGGTCGTGGTCACCGCGGCCGTCGCGGTCCTCCAGCGCATACCGGTACTCATCAGTGGAACCTCCTGGGTCGGGAATGCGTGCGCCGCATTTCTAACCCGCGGGTCCCGGGACCGCTCCCGAGGAGACCCCGCGACGTGGTGGCGGGCGCGTGGTCGGACCGGGCTCTGGTCACCCCCATGCGATCCGGGCGGCGACGGGCAGATGGTCGCTGCCGGTGGCGGACAGGGTGCGGATGTGGCCGACGGTCGCCGAGCGGGCCATGACCTGGTCGATCCGGGCCAGCGGGAAGCCCGCGGGGAAGCTGAAGGCGAAGCCCCGCTCCGCCACGTTCATCCGCGAGGTCAGCGGGGCCAGCCCACGGTCGTCCACCGTGCCGTTGAGATCGCCCAGCAGGATCACCCGATCGCGCTTCTCGGCGGCGATGGCTCTGCCCAGCAGACCGGCGCTCTCATCACGCCAGGAGGACGCGAGTCCACTCGCCCGGATGCGCACCGACGGCAGGTGTGCGACATACGCCGCGATCTCGCCGTGCGGCGTGTGGACGGTGGTCCGCAGTCCGCGATTCCACCCCTCCGCGATCCCCTGGGGTTTGATGTCCAACGGCCGGGCATCGGTGAGCGGATGCCTCGACCAGAGTCCAACGGTGCCCCGCACGGCGTGGTACGGGTAGTCCGGGGCGAGTGTCTTCTCATAGACCGGCAGCGCGCTGGGCACCAGCTCCTCCAGCGCGATGAGATCGGGCTCGGCGTCGGCCAGGGCGCGGGCCGTACCCGCCGGATCGGCGTTCTCATCGCTGACGTTGTGCTGCACCACCACCAGGTCACGCGGGCCGGGCTCCGCCCCGGGCAGGAACAGCCCGCCGAAGAGATATGTCCACGCCGCCACCGGCAGCAGCAGTGCCACCAGCGCGAGGGCCGAACGGCGCAGCAGCGCCAGGCCGAGCAGCACCACGACCACCACTCCGAGCCACGGCAGGAACGCCTCCAGCAAACTGCCCACGTGGCCCACGGAGTTGGGCACCGCCCGGTGGAACGCCAGCAGCCCG